>NZ_SOGS01000014.1:0-52459 GCF_004403505.1 Cryobacterium sp. TMT1-2-2
ATGCGACGCTATGCCGCCCATGACTGGCGCTCCGATGCAACGAACCTGCTGATCATTTCGCCCACCGGAGGCGGGAAAACCTATCTCGCCTGCGCCCTGGCTATCGGCGCCTGCGAGAGCGAGCATTCGGTGCTCTACTTCCGGATGGACGACCTCGCCCGAAAGCTCGTCATTGCTCGCGGCGACGCCATCGCCCACCAGAAACTGTTGAACGAGCTGTCGAACGTCGACCTGCTCATCATCGATGACTTCCTCACCGTCGGCATCGACAGCGACGCTGGCAACGATTTGTTCGCGATCCTCGCCAACAGGGAGCACCGGCTCCCGACGATGATCGCCTCGCAGACCGGACCCGCGCACTGGGTCGCCGAGCTGCCGGACCGAGTTGCAGCGGACTCGATCGTGAACCGCCTGGCCAACAACGCCCGCATCATCAAACTCGGCCAGATCGACATGCGCCAGCAGCGCAACGACCAAGCCCGCGCCCAGAANAGCGCAACGACCAAGCCCGCGCCCAGAAGGACTACTGGGAATAACACCACGGCGGCCCGGGCACCAAGCCCGGGCCGCTACCACCTCGTCAGAACTTTGCTACCAACTGCGTGGACTGGCGCTACCATCAAGCGCTACTCGCCATCCAGAGCGATACGCGAACTTTGAGCCGGTTGCGGAGGCGATTCTGGTCGCTCTGACTCGCGTTTCGAGCGTTTCCGAATCGTCGCGGATCGTGTTCCCGCTTGCTGCCGGTACGTACACGAACACCGGCAGCTTCGGGTGGCGCATAGATCCGTTCACGGGCGAGCGGCGTTTTCACTCGGGCAGTGATCTCGCGGCCCCACTGGGCACGCCGATCCTCGCGGTCGCAGACGGCGTCGTGAGCTTCGCCGGGCAGCGCGGAACCTACGGCGGGCTGATCACCATCGATCACACTGTTGGTGGCGAGCGGGTCACCTCCTATAACGCGCACATGTACGACCAGGGCATGCACGTCGCGGTCGGCGACAGCGTCGTCGCCGGTCAGCACATCGGTGACGTCGGTTCCGCGGGCAAGTCAACCGGCCCGCACCTGCATCTCGAGATCCACCCTGCCGGGTCAACCCAACCGGCGATCAATGCCGTGGACTGGCTGGCGGCCCACGGTGCCACCGACATGACTTCAGCCACAAGCGGATGCCCGGTGGTGTGAAATGGATGTCTTTCCAGATTTCGGTGCCGTCGGCGGCGCTTCAGAGTTGAAAAGCATCGTCGGCGCCCTGCTGACGTTCGTGCTCATCATCGCGGTGCTCATGATGATCATCAGCGGGGTGACTTGGGCGCTCGCCTCGGCGTACGGCAACGTTCAAACAGCCACTCGGGCACGGATGGGTGTCTGGGTAGCCTGTGTCGCGGCGGCACTTGGTGGTGCTGGCCTGGCTTGGGTCAACTTTCTGTTGGATGTAGGCTCGACACTTTGAAAGGCATTTTCTGCGCCCTCCGCGAGTTGCGCGAGTCCGCACAATTTCACAATCTCGGGACTTCCATCACCAACGGTGAGCACGACCATTCGAGAAAAGCCGCCTGTGACGTAATTGTGAGCAGGGCTGCGTCGGCTTGAGGCATTCTTGTATCCGTCCAGTGGAGTGCGGGATCGTCGCCCGCCAGCGTGTAACGACTCAGCCTTTCAGACCAGAACCAATCATGTCGTCGGACAACTCGATGCCGACAAGTCTCAGCCGTCCCATGACCACTCGACGCTCACGCAGCTGTATTCTCATCGTCTCCGTGTATCTACATATTGAAGGCAGTTACAGCTGTCAGCTATGGGATTTGCTGTTCAATCAAGATAGCGAACGTTCGTTTGTTTCGATCGGTCTGATTCTGGAGGGTCCAAAGCAACAGATGCGTGCTCCGGATCTTCCGTCGGCAGCCTTCCTCTGGCGGTATTTGACGTGGCAACATGCTGCGCTTCCCACATTTTTGAGTAGAGCCCCCCCGCCAGCAGCAAGCTGTCGTGAGTCCCTTGCTCGACGATACGGCCCTGGTCGAGCACATAGATAAGGTCGCACTCCGTGACGGTGGCGAGTCTGTGAGCGATAAAGATTACAGTTGACTGCCGAAGATTCTCGAAAATCTCATCGACGATCACGTTTTCAGTGAGCGCATCGAGGTCGCTCGTCACCTCATCGAAAATGTAAACGTCGACCTCTTTGAGGAGGACACGGGCCAACCCGAGTCTCTTGCGCTCTCCCCCAGATAAGCCGGCTCCTGCTTCTTCAAGAACTGTTTCCATCTGATGGGGAAGTTGGCCAACAAAAGTGTCTGCGCTAGCCCGCCTGAGCGCTGCGCGCACGCTCGAATCACTCGCATCTGGCATGGACATACGCACGTTGTCTGCCACCGTTCTCGAATATAGAGCGATAGATTGAGGGACATATCCGACGGACCGGCGAACTTCTTGAGAGCCAATCTCGCGGAGATCGATTCCTCCGATTGCAATTTCTCCGCGCTCGGGCTTGTGCATCTTCAAAATCAACTTGGCGATCGTCGATTTCCCGCCACCGCTTGGTCCGACAAATGCAACTTTGGCACCGCGTTCTACATCGAACGTGACTTCATCGAGCGCAAGCTCGCGCATGCTGTAGCGGAACGAGACATTGTCAAAAGAAACGCGGCCCGCGTCTGGCGAGTCGCGGATCCTTTCCGGTCGCTCATCCGATTCACTCTGTAGGTCAAAAATTTCACCGACCCTGCGAAGTGCAAGGTTTGCCTCTTGCCATTGAAGCTGGAGTCCGATCAAACGGGTGACTGGGTCGATGAAGAACGCTGACAGCGCTACGAAGGCTGTCAGCGTACCCAATGTAAGGTCGCCGCCCATTATTCGAGAAGCGCCATAAAACAACAGAATGAGACTCACAAGCGCCTGAATCAGTGAGGTCAAAGTCGATTGTGCATTGCCAAGCATCCCCTCTCGGAATGAGTAGCGGAGGCTCCGGACGTATTCACGCTCCAGACCCTCCATCTCGCGATCTTCGTTCGCTTCGAGTTTGATCCCCTCCACCCCACGGAGCCCTTCGATGATCCGCCCGTTCAGAACGGACACCTGTTCCATCTGGCGTTGGTTGACTTTGCGAAATGGCCGACGGAAAGCGAATACCAGAACTGTTGAAACCAGCACGAAAAGGGCGATCACGATGAAGAGATCCGGTTCCATAATGTAGAGCACCACACCGGTAATGGCCGCCATCACGACATCCATGACGACAGTTAGCGCGGCGCTCGTAAGCACGTTCTTAATTGTCACAGCGTCGCCGAAACGGGTGAGGACGTCACCCACAGAGCGTGATGCGAAGAACGAGATCGGAAGACTGTACACATGCCGGAAATACCCGAGAATCAGAGGAATATCTATTCGTTGAGACAGGTGCAGCACGATCGATTGCCTGATAAAGAAAAGGGAATGCTGGACAAGATTAATGACGAGAAAGAATATAAACACCGGAACAAGCAGTTGCTCGAGGTTGAAGGGAAGTATCTCGTCGAACAGGACCTTCGTTACCATCGACCCCGAAATCCCAAGAACCGTTAGCACTAAAGAGCTGACAAGTGCCCACGCGAAGAGCCCCCGCTGAGGCGTCAAAAGCCGGACAAACCTCGTAAGGTTTGACGACGGCTTTCCCCGATCCTTGACAAATTTGGAAGCTGGGCCGAACAAGACGAGTACGCCCGTGAAGCGGTCAAGGAAATCGTCTGCTGCGACACGAGCAATACGCTCTTCGCCGGGGTCCCCGATTACAAGTTTGCCCCGGCGGGATCCATGAATCACAACGAAGTGGGAGTCACCAGCGGCATTCGTGACCTGAGCGATGGCCGGCACGCTGTAGTCCGAAAGTAGACCTTCCCTATCGACTCTCACCGCGGTCGACTCCAGGCCAAGTTCCTCGGCTGCTCGGAGCAACCCTCGAAGACTTGCGCCACGAACCCCCACACCCATCGCGTCGCGAAGTCCAGTGATTGTCACTCGCCTTCCGTGGGCAGCCGCCACTGAAGCGAGGCAGGCAGCGGCGCAGTCGGATTGGTCGTGCTGCTGGATGTGAACCTTGTGCATGCGTTCTCCTGTTGAGAAGTGGGTGCTTGATTGTGGCTGCGACGATTCTTGCTTCGGAAGGGCGCGTAGATAGAGGCCAGTTACAGTCGAGAAGTCACCCGAGTCCGAGCATCTCCCTGAAGTACTGCAAATATGTGACTTCGCTGTAAACCAGCTCTGCCTGGATTGCGGTGCCGTTCCCGAGCTCATGTTGCGCGCCATCACGATCGGCGGTGAAGAACTGTTCAAGTTTCAGCTCGACGACAAAGAAGCTCTGGTCGCCTGATGGCACCCCGCTGGTACCACCCGGCAGCAGCGTGATGTCGTTGTCGATTCCTGACACCACGCCGTCGATCTTGTCGTAGAGAAGCGACGGCAAACCAAGTACCGAGACTTTCACCCGGTCACCGACCCCAACAAACTGACGGTCGGGAACGGCGATCATTACACGAGTTGTCAGATCCCCATTGGCGGAGGCGATCGTTCCTAGAGTCTCTCCGGCTGCAATCACCGTTCCCGGTTTCACGCCGGGGTCGAGAAAAACCTCGCCAGATGCTGCAGCGAGAACAGAGTATGACGCGCCGCCTGTATCTATTGCAGATAGGCGAATCTGAACCTCTTCCATCTGCCGCCGTATTTCTGCTGCTTTTTCCAGCGATTCGCTCATGGCTGAGGTACTAAGCTCGTCGGCACTGAGTTGATTGGATTTAATGGCGTTCTGAATTTCTGTTTCCGAGTAGCCGATTTCTCGCATGCTGGCAGGATCAACACGAAGTTTGGCAATCTGCGTATTCAAAGTCTCATATTGGTAGTAGTACAAGGATTCAGAAGGGTTTTCCGGGTCAAATCCGTTGGCCCGCTCGTCGAGGGCGTTCGCGTAGCGATCCTGAAATGCGAGCGATGCTCTGAGCATGTCGGATTGGGCAACGAGGCTCTGCTTCTCAACAGACAGATCTGGACTGTCTAGTCGGATCATGGTTGCGCTCTGCTCGACAATAGAGCCATTTGGCGTCAATACCTCAAGCACTGATCCCGTGACAGTACTCATTACCTCCGTGCGATTTGCGCTCTGCACTACACCGCTACCCTGGACGACGCTCGGCTTTATCGTCGTCGCGGACCAGTAGAGACCAGCGACGAGGACGATCAGCGTCAACGCAATAATGAAAAATCCGAAGGCAGGCGGTCGTTTTTCGTAAAGAATCCGGCTGTCGGTCAATTCATCGAGTCGTATTGTTCGCAAGGCCAATCCTGCCTATTCCGTGACCGCGAACACATCTACTGAGATGACCGGTCCCTCATCTGCGACATGGACGACGTAGAAGGTTCCACTGAGATTCACGTCGTTTTCGTATGAATAGACGGCGAGTTTGCTATAGACGATAGACATATCTGCAGCTCGCCCGTGGAAACTGGCCATGACGCAAGACGAAACTTCTACGTGAGTTCGAAATTTGAAGACACCAGCGGTTTGAAGGGGTTCGCTCGACTGCCGAAGTAATTCACCGCGCATCGCCCCGCGGCCATCAGCAAGGCGCGGACCGGACTTCTGCACTAATGGGCCCCGCGCGCGAGCACCATTCGAACGAAGGAACCGAGCAAGGCTCGTGGCTGCGTTTCGGATACTTTCTTCATCAGCTGCGTTTATCTGGACCGAGACGACATTTTCGAGTATTAGGGAGCGTGGATATCGGATCTCAATTGGCGCGTTCATGTATTTCCTTGGCCGATGGGTATTGACGCACTCCGAGAGAACGAATGAGTCTCTTCTATCAAGAAGACTCGCGAGTTCGACGCCGAATAGGCACCGAACTCGCGAGCAACTCGAGATCTAGATCATCGAGTAGAACTTGTTCTCGAATCCGCTCATGAGAATTCCACCTGCAATGAGTCCCACCATTCCGATCACGCTGCCGCGAACGCCCCACTTCACCTGCTGATACTCGCTATTTCGCAAGCCTGCATAATATGCCCGCTCGCCCGCTACCTGTCCGATGGCGTAAATGCCACCGCCGACTGCGATAGCTCCAGCGATAATCGCCAAGACTGGTACGGCCCCGCCATCGATCTCATCGAACTCGTCCTCGAGAATTGTGTTGTATCGCACGGGCATGTCAAGTAGAGCTGTCATTTTTTCCTCCGCGTACCGAGCGAGGCGTTCCTCGCTTCGGCATCAGAGTATCGACAAACGTTACAGATGTCTATGTAATTACAACATTTGGAGTTACGACGTTTGCGTTTGCCTTTCGCCGATAAGTTCATTGCGTTTGGGAGTGAGCGGACAACTCCAGCAGTGCACCAAGGTGGCCATCGAATGCCCGCCTTCCGGAGCTAGTCAGCCACACAGTCGTCGTACGCCGGGAATCGGCCCGTTCAGGCGAGGTTTGCTTTGAGGTCGAGATGTACCCAATCTCCGCCAAACTACGGATCGTCTTGGAGAGATTGGCCTCACTCACTTGCAGCATTTCTGTCAACGCGCTGAATTCGACGGCCTGGATTGGGCGGAGCATCGCACACAGCCGCAGCCTGGTCGGCGCGTGGATCGCGTCGTCAAAATTGGACTCAGTGCCCACGTTCGATTTCCCGTCCCACAGTCCGATGCAAGAGCCAGAGCCCAAGCGGGAGCAAAATAGCCGCTCCGGCAGAGGTAACCAATATCAGTTCACTCAGACCGAAATTTACGAGCGCGACAGACGCAACAAAGAGCCCAAGGAAGACCGCACCGAGAGCGATCGAGATCGCCAGGCTCCGGGGTCCCACGGGCCGCGCTATCGTCAGCCCCGTTTGCCGACGAAGAACGTTCTCGAGGCCAGTGAGCGAAATAGTTCCCAAAGCCGCTATCATCGTTACGGCCAAGACACTAGCGGTTATTGGCGAAGCCACGATCACCACTCCCAGGAGGGTCGATACCGGGATGAACCACCACGGCGAGCCCACTGCACGCTGAGCGAGCCGTCGGCGGTCTTCAGCGATGGTCTCAAGTTGCGTGCTGGCGTCGCCTGGCTGGCTACTATTGGGGAAGTTACTTTCCATACAGTTGAACATAAGACTTTCCTTCGAGTTAAGCAATAGTTCGCGAGGGACGGCGCTCATAAACGGTTCAACGAAGCGTGAGATGGCAAGGGACTTTAGGCTTCGGAATTAGGCCTGAGCAGCAATGGATTCAGCGAACAGGACCCAACCCAAGGGACTGACCGACGTCCCACCTCCGCGAGCGGCCAAGCAATTCCGCTCCGACTATTATGCGACCCGCGCTAGAGGTATCGCGACGGCTCGGTTGGTCGCGCTTTGCTCTTCGGTGTGCGCACACGGACCGCGTGCACCGTTCACCGATCGGGCCCGCTTCAAGAATCGAGATCCACGCGGGTTGATTTGACCCTCCGATCAGGTCGATACGCGGCGTCGTCGACCGGCAGCAGAAATATGCGCGATCACTGACTCCGTAGTGCTTTGGGCAAGCCGATCATCTAATGGCGATCCCGCCGGGAGCACCGCGCGAGCCATGACGGGTCCAAGCAACATGTCACAGATGAAGTCGACGTCGATGTCGCCAACGACGATCTCACCCCGAGCGACGGCAGATTCAAGGACCCGTGCAACATTGGAGCGGCGAGGAATTATGAACAATGAGAGAAAAGTTGCAAGCATCGCAGGTTCAGACCGCGCTGCTTCGAGAAACCCTGGAAGGCTGTTGCGGAAGACCGGTGATGCGAACATCTCGACCTCTTTTCTCTGAAGCGCCAAGAGGTCCTCGTAGAGAGACCCGGTGTCGACACCAGCGCCTGTACCGAACCGAAGCCTGATCACTTCGAATGCGATGTGCGCGACGCTGGGAAAGCGACGATAGAAAGTCGGCCTTGTGGTTCCCGCCTCCTCGACTAGCCGGTCCACCGTCAGCCCGGTGAACCCTTCACTCACCATGGCCTTTTCGGCCGCTGCCAACAACGCTTGCGTGATGCCGGCGACGTGGGGTCGGCCGCTTCGGTTGCTC
This sequence comes from Cryobacterium sp. TMT1-2-2, assembly GCF_004403505.1. Taxonomy (NCBI): domain Bacteria; kingdom Bacillati; phylum Actinomycetota; class Actinomycetes; order Micrococcales; family Microbacteriaceae; genus Cryobacterium; species Cryobacterium sp. TMT1-2-2. The sequence continues at coordinate 8,055 of NZ_SOGS01000014.1, forward strand.
TCCATTTTCCAACAATACCAGCCGCCTTAATTCCAATGTAGAGTCGAAAAGATACAATTGGTTATGTAACGTCGTCACATGCGAGCGGGGGCCCGGCAATGGGCGAACAAGGCAAGAAACTTATCAAGTTGGACGAGATGCTCGGCTCCGCGGATGGTAGATACTTTGGGTCCGGGTACCGCGATGTGAGGTATGCCCTAGCAGCCTCAAATCTTGAAGTTGGTGCAAGAACAACCATCCACAACGTTGGTTCCGTCCGTTATCCCGACCGCTGGTCTGTGAGTGCGGGCGGAACAGGACGCGTGCCGCACCTGAGCTCTGTGGACGCAATTGTCTTTCCCATTATGGCGTTGGAGGCGCTTTCCCACGCTGCGGACCGTGAGGAGCTGTCCTCCCTGTTCGTCGAGTCCATAGAGCTTCGCGCTGGACGGATGGCGTGGTTAGACTTGGAGACGGTGCCAATCTCGATGGAGATCGACGACAGCGAGGAGCGCCGAACCCTCACGAGCACGGTCGGCAATATCCGCGCTCGCGTGACGCTAAAGCGTGCCTCTGTTGACGATCGCGGGCAATTAGGATCGTCCCGCACCGAGCCAGCCACGGTGTACGGAGGTCTCTTCCAATCCGCTTTTTCTCGCTCCACTTCGACTCAACTTGCGCTGTCCGGCCTCGTTCTGAACGCAAGACACGAGAATACCGTTGGCTCTAAACTTCGGTCTGCGCCCGGGGTGGAAGCCGCCTATTGGCCCGCTATGACAGTGATCGATTATTTGGTCACTATGGGTCAGCTCACACAGGGAATCGTCTATGCCGCGGGCGCTACCGATCGCGCGCACGTCGGAACGCTTTGGATGCGAACGATGAAAATGTCTGTCAAAGGGCCACCCGCGTCGGTGCCCGGCGCATTTGGTACCAGGACGCACCTGCTCCGAGACTGCGCCATCGAACACGGCAGTCGACGCATTCACGATGTACTCGTCGAGTCATCGTCGACTACGGGCGTTCAAGCCCGCTCATCACTCGCCTACACAGAGAATTCGGAAGAATGAGCCACACTCTATCCCACCGGATTCGTCCCGAAATACTATTCAATCGCTCAGTGAGCGGTCTCGAGCAACACCTCGCTGATGAGAATGCGGCCTGGATTCTTGGCATTGCGGCTCAACGTCTAGTTTTGGTTCCGTTCGCGGCCGTAACGCTCGACCAGATCTCCTCTGACGCTGGATTAGCGGCCGGAAGGGTCGAGCTGTCATTCCCGACAATGCGCTCGATTGGCTCCGGCATACTCGATCACGAACGAGAGAGCATGAGGATAGTGCGTGAGAACGCCTTCGCAGCCTCAAGCACTCCTCTGGCCAGATTGGTCCACGTTTTCCGGTCCGTGGGAGAGAATCTGGCCAACGATATCGTCGTCCGCGCCGGGGTGCGAATTGCCGGCGAGTCACGTCACTTCTTCCCTGAACGGCGCCTCGACCCCTTTCGCACCTGGGCGAGTTTTGTGACGACGCAGTTGACAGAAGCACGTAACCGAGGCGACTTGCGTGCCGGCGTGAATATCTCCGAGACAGTAGAGGCCGTTTTAGCGGCCGGTATGCGAGTCAAAGATCTCATCAGCTTCCACGACGCGTGGCACGAGGCACCCGAACGATTCGAAACCGTCGTAACCGAACTCCTGAGTCCCCTCACACAAGCCCAACAAAAACTTCGTGGGTTCAGCGGGAGAAAAGAATGAGCAAGCCCAACGTGAACTCCCTCGCTGTCGTAACCGGAGCATCCGGCGGAATTGGCCGAGCGACTGCGCTTCGTCTACACGCCGCTGGATACGCGATCGTAGCTCACTATTTCACCAACGAGGCAAGCGCGAAGTCACTTAAATCAGAAATCGATAGCGATGGCGGGCATTGCTTCCTGGCGCGGGCCGACCTCGCAACCGCACAAGGGCTCCAAGCCCTTGTGGAGGCCGTTAACACGGTCCTCGATTCCGCCCTGCAGCTCCAATTGCACGCATTGGTCAACAACGCAGCACGTCTACTCGGACCGTCTTTCGGTACTGCTACTATCGATCAATTCGATGAATATTTTGCCTTGAACGCGAGAGCGCCATTCTTCCTTACACAGACTCTCGCTCAGCGAATGGCTCCGGGCGGTAGCATCGTGAATATCTCGTCTGCTGGTGTGCATTTCTCCAGCCCGAGCGATATTGTGTACGCAATGAGTAAGGCAGCCGTCGAATCCCTCACTGCGAACGCAGCCGAGGCTCTTGCGGCTCATCGGATCCGTATCAACACGGTTATTCCGGGTTTTACGGACAATGGACATGACGCGTTTAACAATCCGGATGTTCTTGCCTATATGTCTGGTTTTTCCGTACTCGGCGGCGTATCGAGGCCTTCGTTGGTAGCAGAAGCCGTCCTTTTTCTCCTGTCAGAAAATGCAGGTCGCACAACCGGGACGACTTTGGACGTCAGCGGCGGCAGCACCCTCGGAGCGCGGCCTAAACCCTCGATCTCTCTCAAGGATGTGGCTACCTAGGTGGTGGATGGAGCGACTCTCCTTCTTTGACACTGCCTATCTCGCAGATCCTCATCTAGATCGGTGCCGACCCGTTCAGCCTTATCTGACCAAATCTTGAGTTGTGAAAGCTCATCACGGAGTATCCAGACGGCAAGTCCGACGCTCAGCACGTGGACATCAAAGCTTTCCCTTTCGACCTTGCGCCTGATCTTTCGATCATCTGACCTCGCTTGCGGCGGCGGCGGCAATCGTTACTTGTTGTGCCGTCAAACTCATCGCTGGGGTGTTGGGCAAGGCGCCCCAACAAGACCTACGGAGAAGACCACCCCCGTAGATTCCTACGGAGTGTCGGTGGTTGCCCCAACCGCAGTCCGCTGACCTGGGTCACGTCCCGCTGAGTGGTGTAATTCCTCGTCTGCGTGCAGGTCAGTGTTTTTGATTATGCCGCAGTCAGCTCAGGAATGTGAATCACCCCGGTCAGCGTGCTCGCGTCAGCGTCGGTGAGAGCCACGTTGAGGGCATCCAGCTGGCGCATGGAGGCCTCCGAAAGGTATCGGCGAGAGCCAGCTTCCCACTCGTCGTGCTGTTCGACGAGGACGGCGCCGGCGAGGCGGAGCAGAGCGGCCGGGTTGGGGAACACTCCGACGACGTCGGTGCGTCGTTTGATCTCTTTGTTCACTCGTTCGATCGGGTTGGTGGACCAGATCTGACGCCAGTGCTTGGGCGGGAACCCGCAGAACGCGAGGATGTCTTCCCGGGCGTCTTGGAGCATCTGGGCGACCTTGGGGTGGGAGGGTGTGAGCACCCGGACGACCTCATCAAACTGCGCCTGAACATGCTTCGCGTCGGGCTGGGCGAAGATAGTGCGGATCATCGACGCGACCACCTCCTGACTGGCGCGCGGCACGATCGAGAGCACGTTTCGCATGAAATGCACCCGGCAGCGTTGCCAGCTGGCGCCTTGGAAAACGGTGCTGATCGCCTTCTTCAAACCGGTGTGGGCGTCGGAGATGACGAGCTTCACCCCGTCCAAACCGCGAGCACGGAGCGAACGCAGGAAGCCCGTCCAGAAGACCTCGTTCTCACTGTCACCGACGTCGAAACCGAGGACCTCGCGGCGCCCGTCGGAGGCGACGCCGATGGCGACGACCATCGCTTGGGAGATGACGCGGTGGTTAACGCGGGCTTTGCAGTATGTGGCGTCGAGGAACACATACGGGTACCCGGTTTCGCCCAGGTCGCGGAACGCGGCCACTTCCCCGTCCAGATCCGCACAAATCCGGGACACTTCGGACTTGGAGATGCCAGTGTCGGCGCCGAGGGCCTTGACCAGGTCGTCGACTTTCCGGGTCGAGACGCCGTGGAGGTAGGCCTCCATCACGACGGCGAACAAGGCCTGGTCGACCCGCCGGCGCTGCTCGAGCAGCGCGGGGAAGAACGACCCCTGGCGGAGCTTGGGGATCTTGAGGTTGAGGTCGCCGGCCGTTGTCGAGAGGAGCCGGGACCGGGTGCCGTTTCGCTGGGTGGTGCGGTCGGTGTTGCGCTCGAATCGGTCGGCACCGATGTGTGCGGTGGCCTCCGCATCGATGAGTTCTTGATAGAGCGTTTCGGTCGCCAACCGGATTCGATCAGTGACGTGGGTGAGTTTGAGATCCGCGAGGAGAGCAAGCAGGGCAGACTGGTCTAGAGCCATCGTGTGTTTGTGTCTTTCTGTGAGGAACTTTGAACGGTTTTCACTGACCATCGCACGGTGGCTCACTACGTCGACAATCCGACGTTCAACGCCGAGAAATTACACCACTCGCGGGGACGCAACCCTGACCTGTCAATTCCCAGGTGTTGACAACAGGCTAGGGATACTCTCCGTCAGTCCAATCCGCTGCCGTCTTCGTCACCCATGAAATCGCGCCCTTGATGTCAAATATTCTGCCGGGCAACTACAGGGTCATGATTTCGGACTCGAACCGGCGCCGCCAAAACTCCAACTCAAACAAGTGGCCTAACTCGGGGAACGCGGTGTGCCCCGCGCTCCTCCCTGTCGTACGCATCAAACGACACAGGGAGCCTCCGATGATCGATATTAATCCGAACGGCACGGGTCTGCCCGGCATCGAGCAGCTGCGCGTCATCGTCGGCGCGGTCATGACCATCGGCCTCGTGCTGAGCGTGCTCGCCCTCATCGTCGCGGCGATCGTCTGGGGATTCGGCGCCAACTCGTCCAACCCACACCTCGCCTCCCGCGGCAAAACCGGCGTGATGGTGGCCTGCGGTGCCGCGATCATCTGCGGCGCCGCCGTCACCCTCGTCAACTTCTTCTGGAACGTCGGCCAGTGCGTCTGACCCCGTTAGCGAGCGGTGCCAGAAATGAGCGTTTGCGACGTGCCGGTCGTAGCGGAAGTCTGCACCGGCGTCGGCGACGTCGCATCCTCTGTCGTGGCGGCACCGTTCGACTGGCTGGCCGGCGCGATGGGCTCCACTGCTGCCTGGCTCTTCGAATCCGTCTGGGCCGCCTTCGATACGACCACCCTCGTCGACCTCACCGACCCGACCTACATCGACGTCTACAACGTGCTCTTCGGCCTCGCCGTCTTCGTCACCCTGATCTTCTTCTGCCTGCAACTCATCACCGGCCTCGTGCACCGCGACCCGTCAGCGCTGCCCCGCGCCGCGATCGGCGTCGTCAAATCGGTCCTCGGATCCCCTCGTCGCCTACCGCGCCACCGCCGAACGGGCGCTTAACCGACTCGCCAAAGGTGACAGCTTTGTCGCCGAAGGGTATGTGCGCATCTTCCAGGTCGAGCGCGACGGCGAATTCATTCAACGCGAAGAGTTCGTTGCCAAGAAGATCGGCCATGATCTCGCGCGCACTAACTATCAGGTTACTAGAACCAATCGCTCGGCTCAGGGCAGCGAACAGGACGCTGCGGCAACGCAGACGGCAATCGTCAGCGAGACGGAAGCTGCTCACGCCAGCTCGGGGTGGTGAAACAGCGATGGCAGAGTCCTTGGTCGAGTGGGCATCCGGTGAACACGACGACGCGTTCGGAGCAAGCTCGTTGGAATATCTCGACGGGCCGCTCACTGCGGAGCCGCCGCATCCGATCAATTGGAACCTCCTCAGCGCCGACGACGCCGAGGCCGAATGGATCGAACTCAACCGCTGGGTGAACTGGCTACGACGCACCTACGGGCTGCCAACATCCGTCGTACCGCCGTTCTGGCATCGACACCCCGAACTCGTCTGGGAACTCTCCGCACTGCACCTGCACTGGCTCGGCGCCTACGACCCCGACCAGCACGGCTCAGCCCCGCTCGGCTGGCACCGAGACTTCGCGGATGCCCGCCAGCGACTTCGCGACTGGGTCGCGATCTCGGGCACGCGGCTTGAGCGCGACCGGCCGACCCGGCAGACTGCATGGCCAGGCGAACCGCCCGCCGATGCTGTCGAAGACGTGGTCATCGGCGATCGCGACGAGGACTTCGTGCAGTTCGTCGTCGACGACGTGGCCAGGCGGCGTGAGGCCGAGGCCGCTATCTATACTCGCGCCGAGTCGTCTTGATCCAAAAACTTGGCGCCCGGAACAGAGCGAGACTTGCGATGTCCCCTTCGATGTACGGGCCATCGATCGCGCTCTTGAGAAGATGCGCGGAGCACTTTGGCGGCATCGATGCTGCGTGTGGGGCGTCGCTCGCAGTTCAAAGTCCTGCGAGCAGTGGTGTCTACGCCATAGGTACCGACCGAAAAGAATTCTGGACGGTACGTCACTCGAGGCACGAGTTCCCGGCTTTTTGCAGGGCCTTGGCGTTCGCACACAGCGCGTTTGCTTTCAGAGCTGCGTCTAATCCACTTTCAATTGCGCCGTCGATGAAACCGCCCCAACCACTCGCGATGTCACTTCCCGCCAGCACGACCACACCGTCAGGACGCTGCATTGCGGCGAGGGGGCCGCTAAGAAATCCAGCGCCTTGCATGGCCCAAGTTTCTCGCGCAAGTGGATCGTTGAGCCAATCGTGCGCCGCTACTTCACGAACGATGAGGTCAGGCCGCAGCCGCTGGAGTATTTCCTCTGCGGCTCTCACATCGGTGGGATCGATCTTGTCCTGGTCTGGACCAAAAGCGATCACCAGCCGGTCACCATCAGGCATCTCGACATCGGCCTGAAAAAAGTTGAGGGGCCAGCTCGCATCGCCGAATGCGACAAACGGCTCCACCGGTCCCGCGACCTTGAGCCAAATTTTCGTGCCACGGGAAACCTGCCCTCTAGCCACCGCAGCCTGCTTCGCAGGTTCCAACGGAGGTCGGAATACGATGCCGGAAAGGGCATGCAATCCCGCCGTGACGATCACCGCTGTTGTGTGGATGTTGCTGCCGTCCGCCAAACGAACGACAGCCCCGCACCCGTCGTCGTTCTGCTCAATTGCTGTCACGAGCGAGTTGAGTCGAATCGGTGCCTGCACATCATTAGCGATGGCCTCGATAAGCCGGCGAGTACCGCCTTCAAGCTTGTACGTTGCGCAGGCTTCAAAGTTGACTTTCCAGTCGCCATTCGTGAGGGCAACCCACCGCAAAGCCTGGGAAAAGCCCGCCGAAGCAAGCGGGCCGTTAAAGTTCAAGGTCCAAAACGCGTCCATCAGCATGCGGGTATCCGTGTCGAGGCCGAGCGCATCGATACGATCTTGGAGAAGTTCCGCGTCGACTCCTGCGACATTCGGACCCGCCAGTGGCGCGAACGGTTCAGGGAAATACGCACGCGACTCGGCCGTCAAACGCTGATTGGGATCGTCAAGGATGGCGAGCATCTCCGAGGGGTCGCCGTGTCGCACACCGGAAGTCGTCTGCCACGATGCGTGCACCGGCTCGGGGCTCGCAACGGTTCCGATTCCGTAACGCTTGAGCTCAGCCCAGACATAGGGCTGGGTCCAGTGCACCCAAGTCCCGCCAAGTTCAAGCGGTTTACCCAGGCGCTCGGCCAACCAGGTGCGCCCGCCGAGGCGGTCGCGGGCGTCAAGCACGACGACACGTTTTCCGGTCCTAGCCAATTCCCGCGCTGCCGTGATCCCGGCGAACCCTGCACCGACAACGACGACGTCCGCGGTCTCCAGATCGTTTGTGGCGCTCATGAATACACGAAGAATTCGATGGTGGGTTCAAGAACGGTCCACCGAGTAGGCGTTCCCTTATTGAACGATGCGGCGGAACCGGGGCCGAGATCGTGAACCTCACCGCCCAATTCTTCTATTCGGAGGCGACCGGAGACGATGTGAATGGATTCGTCAGCTTCGGAGACAAGGTCAAACGCCTCAGGCGCGTCGTCCGGCGTCACATGCCAGAAGCCGCAGGCGAGTCCCGGCCGGTCCCCCACATCGAATTTTCGAATCCATTGAACGACCCCAAGTTCAAATGGCTCATATCCGTCAGGGTTCAACGTGCCTGACGTGCTGAAAGATGTCTGCTCTGTCATGTTTTTCACTTCTCCATTGAATGAAACACTCGCCAACGCCACAATCCGGCTGACTCGACTGCCGCAATTCAAGCATTTGCTTAGTTTCGCGTCAAGGAAAACAAAGCATCTGCTGTATTCAGGTCCGGGGCTCGCGGCGAACGCCACTTCTGGGCGCGACAAAGTCCGTGAGTACCCGCTGTGCGCCCTGTCAGACCCGGCAGCGCTGGTAAGCGGACTCTCCTGGGACCGGATCTGCAAGCCCCCGTCTGGGGCAATCGGGAGGTTCACCAAGTCAGGAGAACGCCCCAACTTGCCTGACTCACCACTGGCTGGAACGCTGCGCGCCCCAAGTCTCCCGTCGGCCTGCTGAAGTCAGTCTGCGATGACCTCGGCAGTGCTCATTCTCACTGCTGCACCCAGAGAATCCACGGCATCGGCCAACTGCGCTGCCGTGATGGAGTGACTCAGGAATTGCAGCATAAGACCATCGAGAGCGGCGAACAGCGCAAGGTTGAGGCTTTCGCTTACAGGTTCGCCGAGCAAGGTGCGCCCCGCAGCGAGGGCGGACACATACCTTTGGTAGAGCCGACGGACTGCGGGCTGCAGCTCGGGACGCCTACTCGACTCGAGAATCATTTCGTATTGGAAAACCTCGTTTTCCGGTTCCGACAACACGTTCCGTACGAGCGCGGCACGAAACGCGGCTGCGTCGGTTGCATATTCGGACAGGTCGGCAGCTCCAATCGCCCGCTCTACGCTCCACTCAAGCGCAGCTGAAAGAAGATTGTCGCGTGAACCAAAGTGATGGGCGATCAGGGTATTGTTCACCCCGGCTTCCTCAGCGACGGCGCGGAAGGTGAGCCCACGCAACCCTTTTCGGGCGACGACTTGCACGGTTGCCTGGAGTAGGGCATCCCGACCCTCGCCGTAGCCAAGGCCTCTCGTTGATGGCTTCACCCTTCCAGCATAGGTCGTCGCTCCAGCCGAAGACTTGACTCTTGACAGGCAAGTAAGCAGATGCTTAGCTGCGTTCTAAGCAATTGCTTAGTGTCGGTCGGAGCCCATTCCGCCGCCGCCCAGAGACAACGACGTCGGGTGAGTCAATTCGCCGTTCACGCGGCGGCCGGACAGCCGGCTCGTCCAAAGGAGGACCCGTGACCAAGACAATTGGCCAGTCGGTACTGCCCCAACCGGCCACAGAATCCCGACTCAAACCTAACAGCCTCGGATTCATCGGCATCGCGTTCTTCGTCATCGCCGCTGCCGCGCCGATGGCGGCCTTTGTCGGCGCCGGGCCGGTGCTCTTTTCGATCATGGGGCCGGGGGTCCCGCTCGTGTATGTGCTCGTCGCGTTGGTGATCGGGCTATTCGCAGTCGGTTACCTGCGGATGAGTCGCCACATCGTGAGCGCCGGCGGATTCGTGGCCTACATTGCGCGAGGTCTCGGCCGTCATGCGGCGACCGGCGCTGCCGGCATCGTAATAGTTACCTACGTTGCTCTGCAGATCGGCTTCTGGGCGCAGTTCGGTGTCTTCGCCCAGCAACTTGGCGCCCGCTGGCTCGGCGTGGACATGCCCGTCTGGGCCTGGATTCTCATCTTCATCGCCATCACGACAGTGCTGACCATGCGCGGCGTTAACCTCAACCTCCGAGTTCTCGGCGTGCTCCTCGTGCTCGAGATCGTCGTGGTCGCAACACTCGTCATCGGCATCATCATCGGAGCCGCTGGCAACGATCTGTCCCTTGTCAGCTTCAGCCCATCGCAACTCATGAACCCCGGGTTCGGCGTCGCCGTCCTGTTTGTCTTCGCCTGTTTCACAACTTTCGAAGCGACAACGGTGTTCAGTGAGGAAGCACGCGAGCCGCGGCGTACGATTCCTCGGGCGCTGTACGCCGTGGTCCTCTTCGTGGGAATCTTCTACACGGTCGCCACGTGGGCCGTGAGCTACGCCATCGGACCCGACAAAGTGCAGCAGGCCGCCGCAGACGATCTGGCTGGTGTGATTTTCAGCCTCGCTGCCCAGTACGTCGGCCCCTGGCTCGACGTCGCAATGCAGGTGCTCGTCGTGTCGAGCTTCATCGCCATGCTCATAGGCATGCAGAACATGTTCGCTCGCTATTGCTTCGCTCTGGCCCGCGCTCGCGTACTGCCGAAACGACTCTCCCACGTGTCGAAGCGTACCCACGCACCATCCACTGCGGCTCTCGCTAATGGCATCGTCGTCGCCATCATCGCCATGGCATTTCTGTGGGCCGGGGCCGACCCAATCGAGATCGTCTATGCGTGGTTCGTCGCGCTCGGAACTGTCGGGTTCGTCGTGATGATGGCGCTTGCGTCCTTCGCGATCGTCGTCTTCTTCTTCCGCGAAAAGCTCGAGACCGGTTTCTGGACCACGAAAGCTGCGCCGATCTCGGCCTTCTTCCTCATGATCGGCGTTCTTTTCATCGCACTGCAGAACTACGACGCCATGCTCTTTAGCGACGGAGCAATCGCGAAATTGCTCCTCTGGCTCATCCCGGTCGCCTTCCTGTTTGGAGCGATGATGCCGCGGTTCCGCAAGAACATAGACTTCGAGACCGTTGTGACTGCCGCCAGCTAAACGCAGACAACCCACCGCATCAAGCATCTTGCTCGAAAGGAACAACCGTGAACACAGCAAACAACCGCTCCCTCATCCCTGCGGACCAGGACTACATACCCACCGAGGACTGGCCAGACGTGACGACCATGCTCGAAGGCTTTGGGCAGCCCGATCTCCCAGGCAGCACAGCACTCGAGGGCCCGGCCATCGCCATCCGCTTTGAAAACGGCTGGACGATCACACACCAGTTCGACAAGGGAAACGTCACGTGGACGATCACCGAAGGGGATAGAACCGGCGCGTCGGGAACGCATGAATACCGCGCGGTTGAGGTGCGTCCCAACATCTTCTTAGTCGACTTTGTCAAAGGAGAGGGCGCGCAGTCCTCCGACATCTCGATGGTGATTGACCGCAGCGATGGCAAAGTGACCATTGCCGACTCGTCCTTCGTTGATCGCAACGGCGCTATGCGAATGCGCACCGAAGTCATCAACGGTCGCATCACCGGAATGGGCGAGATCGAGCCCCGCAAGCGTTCGAGCGAACTTGTCGGAAAGCGCATCTACTACCGCTACAGCCCAACCGAGCACTACGAACACATTTACCTCAACGCCGGCACCTTTGTTTGGCACTGCGTAAAAGGTGGCGAGGCTGGGCTGGCCGATGCGGACCCGGTCCAGGTGTTTGAACTAGGAGACGGCATCGTCATTCTTCATTGGAGCGAGACGGTCATGCCCGTGGAGTCGATCCTGACGGTCGATCTCACAAACAAGCGATCGATCGGCCGCATGTTCTGCTGGGATGGGCCGACGCTGGCACCCGTGCATCTTCCCTTCGACAGCAAGTTCACGATCCTTGAGGACACGTCGTACCCCGAAGATTGACTTCCGATAGGACTACTCATTTGCTCAAGTGTTGCAGGTTCGCTTTCAGGGTGATGCCCATCATTTACCTACATGAATTAAACAGTACCGACCGCACCTGGAAGCGAAAACTCAGAATAAGTGAACCGTCCGGTTCCCAAACGAATCCGCGAGTTCTCGAGACATTCGGTCACGTTCAGAATCGCCTCAGATTCCGCACGGGGTCGCTGGTTCGAATCCTCTTGAGAGACACACCCAACGGCAGTCACTGACCGAGCACCTCATCCAGGATCTCCGCCGTCACCGGGTCGACCATGTCGGCCGTGACGACATAGCTATTCCTGGTGGTCTGCTCGTTGGCATGGCCGAGAAGTCGAGAGGCCAGCGTGATCCCCGCCGCCCGCTCGATCAAAGTCGCCGCCGTACGCCGGTAGATGTGCGTCGTGTACTCGTCGAAGTCGACGCCCAGCTTGACCAGCTGAGAGCGCTCGTCCTCGACGAATGCGCGTAGCAGCCGCTCGTAGTTACTGACGCTCAGCGAACGGCCCGTTCTAGTGGGGAACAGGAAAGCCTCCGGATCCTGCTCGGCAAGCGCCAGCCGACGCCGCACGGCCGCTGCTGCCATCGACGGCAGCGCGATGCTTCGCCGTTGCCGAGAGCGCTTGGGAGAGTTCTTGCGGTGCGTGCCTTGCGCTTTGGTGCTGACGATCGTGCCGTTCACGATGAGGGTCGGCGGTAGCGTCGTCATGTCCACGTCGCACCGGCGCAAGCCGAGGCACTCGCCGACGCGCAGCGAGGTGCCGACCATGATGTCCATGCCGTCGATCAGTGCCCGATAGTTGGGCCGTGGGCCATCGTCGCGGGTGAGCCGCCATACCTGCATGAGCCCACGGATGCCGGTGATCTGCGCCGGGGTGAGGGCCGACTCCTTTCGCGGTGACATCGGCAGGCGTTGCACGTCGCGCACGGGGTTCTGGGGCATGGCGTCGTCGCGCACGGCGTAGCCACAGAGCAGGCTCAACACCGCGCGGGCTCGTCGGGCTTTCGAGATCGTCTCCTCCTCAAGAATCCGCTGCAGGATGCGGTCGCAGCGACCAACTGTCAGGTGATCGAGCCGCACTCCCCCGCACCGCGGCACGATGATCACACGGGCCGTTGTCTCGTACGATTCGTAGGTTGAGTACGACAGACTGCCCGCTTTGGCACGAGTGAGCACCTGCGACAACCAGAGCTCAACCGCGTCAGCGACGGTGCTCGACGGCGAAAGCGCTCCGGCGCCGCCGGTGGCCATGGCTCTCGATTGCCGATGGATCTCGGCGATAGCTTCGTCGCGGGTATCGGCCGTCACGGCGTGGCGGTGCCGTGCCCCGCTGTCGTCACGGCTGGTGCCGCGGGCGCGGTATCGGCCGCTCGCCAACTGTTGCACGTCGATTGAGCCCACTTCGCCAGCCACGATCTGTGGCCTAACCATGGCGGTGTTCGTGAACCCAGGTGAGCACGTCCTGCACGTCGTAACGGACGAGTCGGCCGAGCTTGATATAGGGCGGTCCCGTCTGCATCAGACGCCAGTCCTCGAGCGTACGCTCGGGCATTCGGAGCAGCTCCGCGAGTTCGCGCTGGGTGAGAAACGTGGGTGTGATTTGCGTCGTCGCGTCCATACGCAATAGGTGCACCACGGAAGCCGTGAGCAGCCCGATCACGCCGGGACAGGCCCGTACGGGGCCGGGCACAATAACGCGCAAACAATCCCCGAGGGGGTTTGTGGTGTAGTTTGTGGTAATTCGGCCCGTTTTGGGCCTGTTCGACAGGGTGGGCGATAGTTGATTTCGCCGCGGAATCCTGCGCCTTTTAGTGCTGGGGTACCTGGACTCGAACCAAGAACAAATGAACCAGAATCATCCGTGTTGCCAATTACACCATACCCCAATGCCTAATCCGAAGATCGGGCCGAGTAGTAGCCTAGCTCACTCGGGCCGGAGAGGCCAAACCGGGGTATCCCCCGGCGAGTCGAAGCCCCTCCGGCCCGAGCGTCAGGCTGCCGAAATTGCAGCTAGGGCCCGATCCAGGCGGTCCAGGGTCTCGGCCCGACCGAGGATTTCCATGGATTCAAACAGCGGCGGCGAGATCTTGCGACCCGAGAGCGCGACGCGCAGGGGCCCAAAGGCAACGCGCGGCTTGAGGCCGAGGCCTTCAATGAGCGTCTCGGCAAGCAGGGCGTGTACGCGATCGGTAGTCCATTCCGCAGACGGAATACTTTCCAGTGCGGTGCGACTTGCGCCGAGAATGTCGGCGGCGTTCTGCGGGAGCGAGGCGAGGGCATCCGCTTCGAGAACCAGGTCGGCGCCGGTCACGAACAGAAATCCGAGCATGGAGGGGGCTTCGCCGAGCAGCGCGATGCGCTCCTGGATGAGCGGTGCTCCCTGGGCGAGCAGGGCCAGTTCGGCCTCGCTCGGATTCTCGCCGAACACGCCGGCGGTCACCAGGTAGGGAACCAGGCGGGCAGCGAAGTCGGCAGCATCGAGCTGGCGAATGTGGTCGCCGTTGATCGACTCGGCTTTCTTGAGGTCGAAGCGGGCCGGGTTCGGGTTGACATTCACGACGTCGAAGGCGGCCGTGAACTCATCGATCGAGAAAACGTCGCGGTCGTGCGAGAGCGACCAGCCCAGCAGGGCGAGGTAGTTGAGCAGGCCCTCGGGGATGAATCCACGGTCGCGGTGCAGAAACAGGTTCGCCTCGGCCTCACGCTTACTGAGCTTCTTGTTCTTGTCGCCCATGACGTAGGGGAGGTGGCCGAAACGCGGCACGAACGTGGTCACGCCGATGTCGATGAGCGCGTGGTACAACGCGATCTGGCGCGGCGTCGACGAGAGCAGGTCTTCGCCCCGCAGCACGTGAGTGACGCCCATGAGCGCATCGTCGACCGGGTTGACGAGGGGGTAGAGCGGATGCCCGTTCGGGCGCACCACCACAAAGTCGCTGAACGAGCCGGCCGGAAAGGTGATCTCACCGCGCACGAGGTCGTCGAAGGAGAGCTCGGTGTCCGGCACGCGCAGGCGGAGCGCCGGGGAGCGGCCCTCGGCCCGATAAGCGGCCTTCTGGTCTTCGGTTAGGTCGCGCTCGAAGTTGTCGTAGCCCATCTTGGGGTCGCGCCCGAGGTCGCGGTTGCGCTTTTCGATCTCTTCGCCGGTGACGAAGCTCTCGTAAATGTGGCCGCTGTCCTTGAGCTTCTCGATGACGCCGAGATAGATGTCGTAACGCTCGCTCTGGCGGTACGGCGCCTGGGGGCCGCCGACGTCGACGCCTTCGTCCCAGTCGAGCTGCAGCCAGCGCATGGCGTCGACGAGTTGCAGAAAGCTGTCTTCGCTGTCACGGGCGGCGTCGGTGTCCTCGATGCGGAAGATCATCTTGCCGCCGGTGTGCCGGGCATAGGCCCAGTTGAACATGGCGGTGCGAACGAGGCCCACGTGGGGCGTTCCGGTCGGCGAGGGGCAGAACCGCACGCGAACGTCGGTTCCGGTGGCGGTTGAGAACGGGTGTGCAGTGGTGTCAGACATTACTCATGATTCTAGTTGCGCGATTCCTGACCTACTTCTTTCCGGGCCCGGGCCCAGAGATGGGCCCGGGATCCGAACTAACGTCCAACCAGCGAGATCGCATCAAGCACGCGCAATGCCGCAGCCAGGGCGGGCACGCGCTCGGCCCGGGCCGCCGTCACGGCGTGCAGGGTGCGATGATCACGTCCGGTCGTGGCGCGAATCGAGACACCCGCGCGCCGGCCGACGGACTCGATCGCGAGGGCCGGCAGCAGCGCAACACCGATGCCCGCTTCAACGAGGCCGAAGACGGCGGCAACGTTGTCAGTCTCGTAGCTGATGCGCGGCGCGAATCCGCGCCGATCGCACAGGTCGAGCAGGTGTCCACGGCAGCGCGGGCAGCCGGCCACCCAGTTCTCGTCGGCGAGCTCGCCCAGGTCGATCGGGGTAACGCTGTCAAGCGGATGCCCGACCGGCAGCACGAGCATCATCTCATCTCGCCGCAGGGTCGCCACCCGCAACCCCTGAGCGCTATCCCGGTGCGGATCCACCCGGTCCCCCGGGTAACTGAACGTGATGGCCAGATCGGCACGGTTCTCACGCACGGCGGCGACTGCCTCCGGCGGCTCCGCCTCCAGATAGGTGACGCTGATCTGGGAATGCCGCGCCTTCATGCGGGCCAGCAGGCTCGGCACCAGGGTAGCGGATGCCGACGGAAACGCCACGAGACGCACGAGCCCGGCGCGCAGCCCCTGCAGCTCGGCGATCTCCCCGGCCGCCGCATCGAGCGCGGTGGCCACGGTCACGGCGTGCCGCGCCAGCACGAGGCCGGCTTCGGTGAGGCGAACGCCACGCCCGACCCGCTCAACCACGGAGAGTCCGAGCCGCTGCTCGAGCCGTTTGACCTGCTGACTCACGGCCGGCTGGCTGTAACCGAGGGCGACGGCCGCTGCGGTGATGGATCCGGTTTCGTGCACCGCCCGCACGACCCGCAGGGCCTTGGCGTCGAGGTCGGGGCTCTCGCCGGGCAGATGGATCATGCGCTCAATCATAATTGCTGGTTATGCATTGCATCGAATACTGACCGTTGTCGCATGAGTGCTGGGTGGTCACACTAGAAATATGAGCCCTGCAGCAACGAGCACGAGCAGCCCCACCGCCAATACGGCCACCCACCCGGGTACCGGCATGATCGCTTACACGAGCACGAGCACCGTGACCCTCGCCGAAGCCCGCACCCGCTACACTTCGGGCCGCGGCTACCTCGCGGCCTGCACCCTCGGACTGCCCACGATCGAAACGATCGCTGCGATGCGCGCCGATACCGAGGCCTGGGCTGGCGGCCAAGCCTGCGCCTCCCGTTACGGTGAGGTCGTCGAGCGGGTACGCGTCGGGTACGCCGATCTGGTGAACGTCACACCCCACAGCGTGGCGATCGGCTCGCAGACCTCGGTCATGGCCGGATTGGTCGCCACCAGCATCCCCGATGGCGCCGAAGTCGTGCTGCCGCGTGGCGACTTCAGCTCGATGGTGTTCCCGTTCCTCGCCCAGGCGCACCGCGGAGTGACCGTGCGGCAGGTGGATCTGGCCGACCTGGCCACGAGCCTCACCGCGAACACGTGGCTGGTCGCGTTTTCGCTCGTGCAGTCCGCCACCGGAACCCTCGCCGACAGCGACGCCATCCGGGCCGCCGCCCGCGTAACGGGCACCTTCACCCTCTGCGACACCACCCAGGCTACCGGGTGGATGCCGGTCGACGCCTCGCTGTTCGACGCCACCATCTGCCACAGCTACAAGTGGCTCGGCGCCCCGCGCGGCGTTGGGTTCTTCACGGTCGCCGAGACTTTCGCCGCACAACTGCACCCGATCAACGCCGGATGGTATGCGGGAGACGACCTGTGGGCCTCCTGTTACGGCCCTGCAATGGACCTCGCCCGCGATGCCCGCCGCTTCGACGTGTCCCCGGCCTGGCCCGCCTGGGTCGGCGCCGAGCCGGCCATCGACCTGTTCCGCCGCCTCGACCTGGCCGAGGTGGCCACCCACAACGTGGCCCTCGGCGACGCCCTGTGTGATGGACTCGACCTGCCCCGACTCGGCCAGGCCATCATCAGCTGGCCGGATGCCGGCGGCCGCGACCTCGCACGCCTCACCGCCGCCGGCCTCACAGCTTCGGGTCGGGCCGGCCGCGCCCGCGTGGCGTTCCACCTCTGGAACGATCGGGACGACGTGGACGCCGTGCTGGACGCGCTGCGCCGCGGCTAGACAACGCCGGGCGAACATTCGCTGTCGGCGACGTCGTGCCCCTGGGCCCGACGTCGCCCGCCGTTATGCCTTATCGGCGACGGCCGCGATGATCGCCTCGGCGAGGGCACCCGACGAAGCAGGGTTCTGGCCGGTGTACAGGTTGCGGTCGATCTCCATGTGCGGCGCGAATGATTCACCGGCGATGAAATCGGCTCCCAGTTCGACCAGGCGGCTCTGCACGAGCCACGGAGCCTTCGGAGCCAGTCCGCCGAGAACCTCTTCGGCGTCGGTGAAGCCGGTCATCCGGTAGCCGGTGAACGGCCAGCTGTCGTCGGCGCGCTTGGCGGCGAGCAGCGCGGCTGGAGCGTGGCATAGTACGCCGAGGATGCGACCGGTGTCGAGCGCTTCGGTGAGAATGCTCCCCGACACGGCGTCGACGGCAAGGTCTTCCATCGGGCCGTGACCGCCCGGGTAGAAGACCACGTCGTAATCGCCAACGTTGATGTCGTCGAGGCTGAGCGGTTCGTCGAGCTGAGCGGAAATTGTTCCGATGTAGTCGATGAGCTGCGCCACACGCTCCTCTCCGCCGGCCGCCTCCGCACGGAGGCTGACCGCATCGATTGTCGGAGCCACGCCGCCCGGTGTGGCGATGCTGATCTGCCAGCCGGCCGCAGTGAACAGGCGGTGCGGCTCAGCGAGCTCCTCTGCCCAGTATCCGGTGGGGTGCTGGCTGCCGTCAGTGAGGGTCCAGTGGTCAGCGGCGCTGACTACGAAAAGTACGTGAGTCATAGTGTCTCCATTTTCTGTGAAATCTTTCGTGGAATCGTGCGTGTTGATTCGGCTCAGAGCGCCGGAACAGTTTCGCCCGTGCGCACGACCATCTTTCCGGTGTTCTCGCCGCGCATGAGGCCGAGGAACGCCGCGACGGTGTTCTCGACGCCGTCGACGATGGTCTCGTCGAAGACGATCTCACCGGAAGCCAACCAGTTCGCCATCTCGGCGGAGAACGCCGGGAGGTGCGACCAGTAGTTGCCGATCGTGAAGCCCGTCAGAGTGAGGCCGCGGGTGACGATGTTGGACATATTGTTGGGGCCGGCCGGGGCATCCGTGCTGTTGTAGAGCGAGATCGCGCCGCACAGGGCAGCACGCCCGCCGTCGTTGAACGACGCGAGGGCTGCCTCGAGGTGTTCACCTCCGACATTGTCGTAATAAACGTCGATGCCGTCTGGCGCTGCGACGGCCAGCTGGTCTGTGATGGATCCGTCCTTGTAGTTGAACGCGGCGTCAAAGCCGTACTTGCTGGTGAGCAGGGCCACCTTCTCGGGCGATCCGGCCGAGCCGATGACGCGCTTGGCCCCCTTGAGCCGGGCGATCTGGCCGACCATACTGCCGACCGCGCCCGCTGCGCCGGAGACGAACACGGTGTCGCCTTCTTTGAGCTGTGCGATCTCGAGCAGGCCGACATAGGCAGTCAGTGCAGTCATGCCGAGCACGCCGAGGTAAGCGGAGGTCGGAACGCCGGGGAGCTCGGGAACGACCCTGAAGCCGGCGGCGTCCTCCTGCACCAGGTCACGCCAGCCGTACTGATGGGTGACGACGTCGCCGATGGCGAACGCCTCGTTTGCGGAGGCGATGACGCGGCCGACAGCCGCGCCGGTCATGGTCTCACCGAGCACGAACGGCGGTATGTAGCTCCTCACATCGTTCATCCGGCCACGCATGTACGGGTCGACGGAGATGAATTCATTCGCGACTCGAATCTGGCCGACTGCAAGCTCCGGCAGGTCGACGGTCACGGTGCGGAAGTCCGCATCCGTCGGCCAACCGACGGGACGATTTACGAGCTGGATTTGGGTACTGACGGTGCTTGACGCCATGGTCGGCTCCTCTGCTAGTTCTAGAACGATCGTTTTACTATATAGTGGACTCATCGGTACACAAAATTGTCCGATCGTCGGACAGGATTCAAGGAGCGAACATGGGGCGGATGCAGACCTTTGACAGCGGAGTGGTCGTGCAGGCTGCGCGAAACCTGTTCTGGGACAAGGGGTTCGACGGCGCATCCCTGGCCGAGCTGGAGGCGGCCACGGGCGTCGGGCGGTCCAGCCTGTACCACGCGTTCGGGAGCAAACGCGGGCTCTTCGACGCCGCGGTCACCGACTATCTGGAGACGGTGATCCGGCCACGGCTGGCCGGATTGCGAGCGAGCCCCCGCGATTCCTCAGCCCTGCTCGAGTACTTCGCCGGCCTCGCCCGCGCAACGGTCACGCAGGCCCCCGACTCAGCGCAGACCGGATGCCTTCTGGTCAATTGCGCCGCCGGCCTCGCTGCGCACGACGAGCCGACCCGCGCAGTCGTGGAGGGATATCGCATCGAACTGTCCGAGGCGTTAAGACACGCGCTCGAAAACGCCGCAGCCCCGTCGCCGTCAGCGGCGGAATCCGTCGACGAGCGCGTGCGCACCCTGACTTCCTTGTCGATCAGCGCGATGCTGATGGCCCGGGTCAACCGCGACGAGGCGATCGCCCTGCTGGCCACGGCGTCGAACCAGATCAGGGACTGGTTCCCGGACCCTGTGATCTGAGCCACAAGATCAAGTTATTTGTCCGGGCGCACCTTGTGTAGCCAGGCGCAGGTTATACGGTGCGCCCAGCTACCGAACCTGCGCCCGGAGCGACGGGGCGCACGAACTCAGGCCGGGCGAACGACCGCGTTCACCAGGGTTCCGATGCCTGCGATGGACATCGTGACCGTGTCGCCGTCCTCGACGGCGGCGGCGGTGTCCATCGGCCCGGCCAGAATCACGTCGCCCGGCAGCAGGGTGAACACGCTGGAGGCGTACGCGACGAGGGCCGCGACGGTCTCCTCCGTCGGGGTCGAATCGTCGTCGCCGAGCTCCACCGCCTGAAATTCCTCATCGTTGATCAGGCCGCGCAGCGGTGTGGCCGCGTCGTCGAAGTCGGTCTCAATGACGGGTCCGAGCGGGAGGAAGGTGTCGAAGGCGCCGGCCCGGGTCGTATCCCGCTCGGCGAGGTCGGTCGCGGTGACGACCGTGGCGACGGTGTAGCCGAAGACGAGGCCGGTGGCATCCGCTACCGAGACATTCTTGGCAATCTTGCCGATAATAATGGCGAGTTGGCCGTCGACCTCGACACGTTCGGAGGCTGCCGGCAGCACGATGGCGTCGCCCGGCCCGACGACGGCGGTGTTGGGCTTCAGTACAAACACCGGCTCGGCGCCCGCCTGCTGCACCGCCACGATCTTGGAGCGTGGAATCACCGGGGCGAGCAGTTTCACGTCAGCCAAAGCCACGCGGTCGCCGGTGGTGTCGAAGCCGGCGAACATCGGGTCACTCGTGAGCACGACCAGTTCGTGCTCGTCAACGATGCCGAACGCAATGGCGCCCTGGTAGCTGTAGCGTGCGATCTTCACGTTGTGCGCCTTCCGCGGCCCCGAGACAGGGCCAAAAGCTTCAGTTTAGTCGAGTGAGCCAGCCGTGACGATCGGGCACGCGTCCATACTGAATGTCGGTGAGTTCTTGCCGAAGCGACAGGGTGATCTGACCGGCGGGGGCATCCGGGTCGCCGATGGTGAAGTCCTTCGCCTTGACCTGACCGATCGGCGTGACCACGGCGGCGGTTCCGCAGGCGAAGACCTCGGTGATGGCGCCGGATGCGACACCCTCACGCCACTCCCCCAGGGTCACCTCGCGCTCCTCCACGGTCATTCCGCGGTCGCGTGCGAGTTGCATGATGCTGTCGCGGGTGACGCCCTCGAGGATGGATCCGGTCAGGCGCGGCGTGACAAGCGTGTCGGTGCCGTGCACGAAGAACACGTTCATGCCGCCCAACTCGTCGATGTGGCTGCCGGTTTCACCGTCGAGAAAGAGCACCTGGGCGCAGCCGTTCTCATAGGCTTCCATCTGCGGCAGCAGCGAGGCGGCGTAGTTTCCGCCGCATTTGGCGGCGCCGGTCCCGCCGCGGCCGGCGCGGGAGTACTCGGTCGAGAGCCAGATCTTCACCGGGGCGACACCGTCGGCGAAGTAGGCGCCGGCGGGGCTCGCGATCACGTAGAAACTCACCTTGTGGGCGGCACGCACCCCGAGAAAGCTCTCATTGGCGATCATGAACGGACGCAGGTACAGGCTGGTCTCGGGCGCCGAGGGCACCCAATCGCCGTCGATCGCGATCATCTGCTTGACCGACTCGATGAAGTCTGCCACCGACAGTTCGGGCAGCGCGAGGCGGTGGGCGGAACGCTGGAGACGCTGCGCATTTTTTTCGGGCCGGAAGGTCCAGATCGAATTGTCGGCGTGCCGGTAGGCCTTGAGGCCCTCGAAAATCTCCTGGCCGTAGTGCAGCACCGAGGAGGCGGGGTCGAGCAGCAAAGGGCCGTACGGGGTGACCCGCGCGTCGTGCCAGCCGGCTTCGACCGACCAGTCGATCGTGACCATGTGGTCGGTGAAGTGCTTGCCGAAGCCCGGGTCGGCCAGAATCTCTTCCCGTTCGGTCTCGGCGCGCGCGTCGGTCGACGGAGTGAGGGCAAAAGTCAGGGGGAAAGTCACGGTCATTTCAGTACCTTGTCTGTCAGAAGGGTCACGATGGCGTCTCCCACCTCAGCGGTGCTGCGTCGCACGAGAGCGGAGCGGCGAGCAAGGTCGTCGGCGACCGCCTCGTTGACGTGAGCCGCGGCATCCGTCAGCCCGAGATGATCGAGCAACAGTGCCACCGAGAGGATGGCCGCGGTCGGGTCGGCGAGTTGCTGGCCGGCGATATCGGGGGCCGAGCCGTGCACCGGCTCGAACATGCTGGGAAAGCGACCCGTCGGGTTGATATTGCCGGAGGCCGCCAAGCCGATGCCGCCGCTGATTGCCGCTGCCAGGTCGGTGAGAATATCGCCAAAAAGGTTATCGGTGACGAGTACATCGAATCTACTCGGATTCGTGACGAAGAAAATGGTCGCCGCGTCGACATGCAGGTAGTCAACCGCAACCTGGGGGTACTCGGCGGCTACCTCGTTCACGATGCGCTGCCACAGACCGCCGGCGAAAACGAGCACGTTGGTCTTGTGCACGAGGGTGAGGCGTTTGCGCTCGCGACCCTGGGCCACCTCGAAGGCGTACCGCACAACGCGTTCCACCCCGTAGGCGGTGTTCACCGACACCTCGTTGGCGACTTCCTGCGGCGTGCCGCGACGGATGGCGCCGCCGTTGCCCACGTAGGGGCCCTCTGTACCTTCGCGTACAACGACGAAGTCGACCACGCCGGGCGCGGCGAGCGGGCTCGTGACGCCGGGGTAGATCGTGCAGGGCCGCAGGTTCACATAGTGGTCGAGTGCGAAGCGCAGGCCGAGCAGCAGCCCACGCTCGATGTTGGCGTCTTTCAGGCGTGGGTCGCCGGGAACGCCGCCGACAGCACCGAGCAGAATCGCGTCGTGCTGCTGGATCGACGCGAGGTCGGCATCCGTGAGTACATCCCCGGTTTCGAGGAACCGCGCGGCACCCAGCTGAAAGGTGCTCGTCTCAATCGTGACGTCATCGCGGGCAGTGACGGCGCCGAGTACCTTCACGGCCTCGGCGACAACTTCCGGTCCAATCCCGTCTCCGGGAATGACAGCGAGTTTGATAGTACGAGACATGTGGCTCCGAAACAGTCAATGATCACCTGAATTGCGTATAGTCAAACCTTACCTTTCTCACCGAAGTGCCTAGGCTTGTCCCTAGCGCACCACCAACGGAAAGCAGGAAATCATGAGTATCGGACTAGGAATCTTTCTGCTCGTCGTCGGCGCCATTCTGGTCTGGGCCCTCGACGTGACCGTCACCGGCATTGATCTGACGCTCGTCGGCTACATTTTGCTCGCGGCCGGAGCACTGGTGACGATCCTCGGCATCGTGTTGATGACCCGCCGCCGCAATAGCGTAAGCACCACCCGCACGATCGCCGACCCGGCGAACGGCGAGCAGGTCACGCGTCGCGAGAACTCGATCGACGACCTGTAGCTCGGCCCCAGCACGCGAAAGCGGGTGAAGTGTTGCTTCAGCACTCGCGAAACAACGCTTCACTCGCTTTCGCGGGCTTTAGCGGGCTTTAGCGGGCCCGGCGCAGCGACAGCAGCGCCACGACGGCCGCTCCGAGCACCAGCGCGACGCCGATCCAGGCGGTCAGGCCCACACCGCTGTCGAAGGCGTGTCGGGCCGACTCGAGCAGCTGCTGCCCGGCCGCGGGCGAAAGATGGCCGGCCACGGACACCGCTCCGCCGAGAGTCTCCCCCGCCGCCAGCCGGTCGGCCGCGCTCAGGCCGTCCGGCAACAGTACCGCCGCCCGGTAGGACACGGTGAGGATGGTGCCGAGTACGGCCGTTCCGAGCACCGCTCCCAGTTCGTAGGCTGTTTCAGACACAGCGGATGCCGCCCCTGCCTTGTCGGCCGGCGCGGTCGCCACGATGAGCTCGTTCGAGACGGTTTCGGCCGCGCCAATTCCGATGCCGAGCAGCACGAAGGCGACGCCGATCCAGAACGCATCGATTGCACCGCCGCGCAGCGCGATCGACGCGAATCCAGCCACCGACACCAGCAGCGCCACGGGCACCACCCGCGACGGCCGTACCCGGCGTGCAATCGGCACGATCAGCAGTCCGGCCACGATCATCGCGGCCAGGCCGGGAACGAGCACCAGCCCGGCGTTCAACGGCGACAGCCCGAGCACGAGTTGCAGGTGCTGCGAGATGAAGAACAGGCAGCCGACCAGCGCCGTGACACTGAGCAGGTTGACGCCGACCGCGCCGCTGAAAGCGCCGCGTCGAAACAGCCCCATGTCGAGCATGGGGTTCGTCACATGCAGCTGTCGACGCACGAACCAGACGCCGAGCCCCAGTCCGAGCGCGACCGGGGCGACCGTGATCCAGGTCACGCCGTGCTCGGCGATGCTCTTGATGCCGTAGACGATCGGCAGCATGGTGCCGAGTGAGAGGGCAATACTGAGCAGGTCGATGCGCCCCGGGTGCGGATCCCGCGATTCGGTCACCAGAATTGGCGCCAGCACGAGCAGCGGCAGCAGAACGGGAACGGCGATCAGAAAGACCGAGCCCCAGGCGAAGTGCTCGAGCAGAATGCCGCCGACCACCGGGCCAAGGGCGCTGCCAGCCGCAAAGCCGGTGGCCCAAATCGCGATAGCGAGGCGACGCTGGTCGCGGTCGACGAAGGTGGAACGCAGCAGCGACAGAGTCGACGGCATGAGCATGGCGCCGAAGAATCCGAGGGCGGCGCGGGCGATGATGAGCCCCTCGATGCTCGGGGCGAAGGCCGCGAACACCGAGACCACACCGAAGCCGGCCGAACCGATCATCAGCAGGCGGCGACGTCCGATGCGGTCGCCCAGGCTGCCCATTGCCACGAGCAGTCCGGCCAGCACCAGAGGGTAGATGTCAACCATCCAGAGCAGCTGCACACCGCTCGGCAGGGTGGCCGTGGAGATCGCCGGCAGGGCGAAGTTGAGCACGGTGTTGTCGATCGACACGAGCAGTACCGGTAGCATGAGCACCGCGAGGGCCCACCAGCGCCTGCGGTCGTGCCGTACTGGCAAAGCGGATACCGCGGTGCTGGCCGATCCGGCTGCCCGCGTCGCGCTGCTTCGACTCTCTGCCGCACGGCTTTGGTCGGCGCGGTTCGAGGCGATACCGGGCAGGGTAATGGAATTGGTGGGAACAGCGGGGGCAGACACGATCTCGTTTACTTTCTGGGTTCTTTCTCGACCGCCACGGGCGGAGCAACAAATTCAACTGTACCGGCTAGACGGTATAGTTGTCTAGTTCGCCCGTGCCCGACCGAGAGTTTGCGTGTTCGTTACCATGGCCCATATGCCGAAAAATGCTGCCGCACCATCCGTTCCCACCCGGGATCGTCTGCTCGACGCCTTCGAAGACCTGCTGGTCGAGGGCGGCGAGCGGTCGGCGACGCTCGATGCCGTCGCGGCGGCCGCTGCAGTCTCCAAGGGCGGTCTGCTGTACCACTTCGCGTCGAAGGACGCCCTGGTCGACGGTGTTCTGGCACGGTTGGACGCGCTCGCCCTGCAGGACGCCGAAAATATTCGCACCGCCCCGGCCGGCCCGGTCGACTATCTCATTCGCACCTCGGTGCACACCGGCAGTCCCCTCGACCGCGCCTATATTGCCGGGTCGCGTTTGGCCCAGGGCCGGGATCCCCGTGCCATGCAGGTGCTCGCCGATATTCGTCGGCGCTGGCTGTCGGTGATCGAAGAGGCCGTGCACGACCCGGATACCGCCCAGGCGATCATGCTGATCAGCGACGGTCTCTACGTCAACAGTTCACTGGCCGAGAACGAGCTGGCACCGCAGGATCCCACGGATGCGGCGATGACGCGGCTGATTGCCCTGATCGGCCGGCTTCTGCCCGGCTCCTAGAGATACACGAGTGGGCGCCTACAGGGCAGGCGCCCACTCGCATCCGTTCTAAACAGGCCTATTCGGTGAGGTCGATCGCCACCATGATCTCGGCGTCGATCGCGGCGCGCACCGCGGTGAGCAGTCCGGCCGGAACCTCGGAGTCGACGGTCAGCACGCTGAGCGCCTTGCCGCCGGCCACGTGACGGGCGATCTGCATGCCGGCGATGTTGATGTTGGCCTCGCCGAATTCGCGACCGTACACGGCGACGATTCCCGGGCGGTCGGCGTAGAGCATGACGATGAGGTTCTTGGCGAAGGGAACCTCCACGTCGTAGCCGTTGATCTCGACGATCTTCTCGATCTGCTTGGTGCCCGTGAGGGTACCCGAGACGGAGACCTGCGAACCATCGGCGAGGGCACCGCGCAGCGTGATCACGTTGCGGTACTCGGGCGATTCGGCGTCGGTGAGCATGCGCACCGTGACACCGCGCTGCTCGGCCAGCAACGGTGCGTTGACGTACGAGACGGTTTCGCTGACCACGTTCGTGAAGATGCCCTTGAGCGCAGCGAGCTTGAGCACGCTGACGTCGTACTCGACGAGTTCGCCGCGCACCTCGATGTCGACGCTCGTGAGCGGGCTGTGCGCGGCGAGGCCGGAGAACACCTGGCCGAGCTTCTCGACCAGCGGGATGCCGGGGCGCACGTAGGGGTCGATGACGCCGCCGGCCACGTTGACCGCGTCGGGAACAAGTTCGCCGGAGAGCGCGAGGCGCACGGACTTGGCGACGGAGACGCCGGCCTTTTCCTGCGCTTCGTCGGTCGAAGCGCCGAGGTGCGGGGTGGTGATGATGTTGTCGAGTCCGAGCAGCGGCGAACCGGTCGGCGGTTCGTTGACAAACACGTCGAGGCCGGCGCCGGCGATGGTGCCGGCGACGAGGGCTTCGTGCAGGGCGTCTTCGTCGATGAGTCCGCCGCGGGCGACGTTGACGACGAACGCGGTGGGCTTCATCAGCCCCAGCTGGGCGGCACCGATCATGCCGGTGGTCTCGGGGGTCTTCGGCATGTGGATCGTGACGAAGTCGGACTGGGCGAGCAGTTCGTCGAGGGTGACCGGGGTCACGCCGAGCTGCTGGGCGCGGGCCGAGGTGATGTAGGGGTCGTAGGCGATGACGTTTGTACCGAACGCCTGCATGCGGGCGGTGATGAGCGCACCGATACGGCCGAGGCCGATGATGCCGATGGTCTTTTCGTAGAGCTCGACGCCGGTGTACTTGGAGCGCTTCCAGGCTCCGTCGGCGAGGGCGCCTGACGCGGCCGGAATGTGCCGGGCCAAGCTCAGGATGTGACCCACGGTCAGCTCGGCGGCCGAGATGATGTTGGAGGTTGGTGCGTTGACGACCATGACACCGGCTGCGGTGGCGGCCTTGATGTCAACGTTGTCCAGGCCGACGCCGGCGCGGGCGATGACCTTCAGAAAGGGCGACGCTTTGATGGCTTCGGCATCCATTTTGGTGGCTGAGCGCACCAAAACTGCCTGCGCGGTGGCAAGCTCGGCGAACAGCGCGGAGCGATCCGTGCCGTCGACGTGGTGAATGTCAAAGTCGGGCCCGAGGGCATCGACGGTGGCGGGGGAAAGTTCTTCGGCGATCAGGACGACGGGCTTCGACAATAAAATCGGATCCTTAGATTGCAAGTGTCGGCGGCGCGACAAAGGGCGCTACTCGATTTCCACCCTACCGGCTGCACAATAGACCAATGAGCAGCGACGTAATAGACGGACTCCAACTGATTCTGCGCGTGATTCTCGCCGTGGTACTCATCGGCGCCGGAGTCACCCATTTTCTACCGGCGGTCAAGCGCACCATGGCGGCGATGATTCCGCCGCGCCTACGCCGGGATGGTTTGGCCAGCCCGGTCAATCTCGTACTGTTCACCGGAGTGTGCGAGATTGTCGGCGGCATTGGCCTGCTCGTTCCCTCGACCAGGGTGCTCGCGGCCGGGGCGCTGGTGCTCTTTCTGGCTGCGGTCTTTCCGGCCAACGCCTACGCTGCGCGCCATCCGAAGCGCTTTGGGCGGGTGGCGATTCCGTTCGTCCCCCGGCTCATCGCCCAGCTGGTGCTGATGATCCTTATCGTTCTCGCGGTGCTCTGACTAGACGATCAATCGGGCCAGGCTGAATAGGGCACCGAGGTCCAGCGATACAGCGGCAACCGCGCAGATCCCGACCAACAGGGTCAGGGCCTGCACGCCGAAAGCCCGGTTACGTCCGAGCCAGTAGGCCAGCGCGTAGACCAGAATCGGCAGGATCACCGCGAAAATCAGCACGGTCCAGCCGAAAGCGCTCAGCTGGGTGTCGAGTGACTGCGCCAGCAGGTTGAGCAGGGCCAAGTTGCCGATGGCTTCCCACACGTCGTAGGCATAGAACAGCCCGAAGAAGATCGCGATGGCGAGCAGCAGCCAGCGCGGCGGTCGACGACGGATGGCTGTGGTCGCGTCGCCGGTGCGCCCGTCTGTGTCACTCATGAGCCCGGTCCTGATCCGATAATGAAGGGCAGTGGGGCGAGAACGACGACGCCGATCAGAAGCCAGACCAGTCGGGCCCGCGGACGGCTCGTGGTGAGCCAGAAGGTGACCCCGAACCAAACCAGCGGCGCTGCCACGGCGAGCCAAGCGCCGAGGGAGAACATGAATTCGGCGACCGGGTCGCTGATCGGCTTCTCGATGCGAGCGACTCCAATGAACCAGCCGATCGTGTACAGCAGGTACATGCCGGCGAGAATGCCCATGCCGACGAGGGCGACCGAACTGACCGCTGCGCTCTGCGGTTCGGCATCCGGTTCGGCATCCGATTCAGTGCCGTCATCGGCCGGCTCGGTTTCGACCGCTCGCTGGGCTGACACTGACTGCTCTGGGATAGTCCATCCCTCCGGCAGGCCGGTTGGTTCGGGCGCGGCCCGACCGCTTCCCGTCGGCACCAGGGTCGGGTCGTCGTCGCCGGCCCAGTTCAGCGCATCGTCGTCACGTCTCGGATTCATTTTTCCAGAGTATCCGGTTACGGGCAGAGGCTAGCCGAACAGCGGCTTGACAGCCGTGATCAGCTGCTGCACGCCCAGAATGATGAAGAGCAGGGCGCAGATGCTCAGGGCGATATTGGTGAACCAGCGATTGCGCCACTCGTGCGGGATGCGCTTGCCGTTCAGCAGGCCGAGCAGGGTGATGGCGAGGAACGGCATGAACAGCGAGCCGAGTACGCCGTAGGCGAGGATCAGCCCAATCGGCGAGCCGAGCAGGAACAGGATCATCGGCGGGAAGGTGAGCCACAACAGGTAGAACTTGAAGTACTTGCCGCCGACCATGGTGTCGGGGTGACCCGACTTCTTGCCGCGCATATTGCCCCAGAAATCGGCGAACATGAGGCTCACGCCGTTCCACACGCCGATGATCGACGAGAAGGAGGCCGCCCAGAAGCCCACCAGAAAGCCGGTGCCGACGACGGCGCCGTACTTCTCATTGAGCACAGTCGACAGGTCGAGCAGGCCCTTGTCGCCGGCGCTCAGGGTGATGCCAGCGGCACCGACCACTTCGGCGCCGACGATGAGCATGGCCACGACGAAGATGCCGGTCATGACGTAGGCCATGCGGTTGTCGATGCGCATGACCTTCATCCAGCGCGGCGTAGACCAGCCCTTTTCGCGCAGCCAGTAGCCATAGGCGGCCAGGGTGATCGTGCCGCCGACGCCGCCGGCCAGGGCGAGCGTGTAGAGAACGCCGCCCTCGGGGATGATCGGCACGAGACCGCGCAGCATGGCGGGAAAATCGGGGGCGGCGATGACGGCGAGGCCGACGACCGTCACGAACATGATGCCCACGAGTACCGCGGTGATCTTCTCGAAGATGGCATACCGGCCGAACCAGACCATGGTGAGTCCGGCGACACCCATCAAGACCGCCCAGACCGGCAGCGGGAGCAGCGGGAACAGTGCCGCGAGGGGCAGAGCGGCCGAGGACATGGCAGTGGCGCCATAGACGAAGCCCCACAGCATGATGTACGGACCGAAGTACCAGGTGGTCCATTTACCGAGGGACCGCCAGCCCTCGAAGATGGTTTTGCCGGTGGCGAGGGTGTAGCGTCCGGCGCCCTCGACCAGCACGATCTTGAGGATCACGCCGAGGATGACCGCCCAGAGCAGGGCGTAGCCGTAGCGCGAGCCGGCCACGAGGGTGGCGACCATGTCGGCCGCTCCCACGCCGGTGGCGGCCACGACGAGGCCGGGGCCGACAATCTTCCACTTGGGAAGTTTGCCATCCGGGTCGAGCGTCGCCGGTGCGACCAGCTTCGAATCGTCGAGATTTTTGCCTGAGGTCATGGTGCGGCCGGCCTTACGCGAGTGGAGCGGGCGGCCCCGCAGACATCCGTTTAAGGGTAGACCTGCAGCGAAGCTGTGCGTCGGTGCACAGGACCAGCTGAACCGGCCATGCGACCGGTGCATTCCTCGACTCTACCCATAATGGAGTAATCAACGGGTTGTCACGCGGAGGTGAAGGCCACCGCCCGGTCGACTCCGTCATAGCCACCGGCCGGCGCTGCCAGACCGAACAAGGCGGCCACCGTTGGTGCGACGTCCATCGTGCGCGCCGGGTCCGACAGGGTGATTCCGGGGCGCACGCGCGGGCTTCCACCGGAAATGAAGAACGGAATCGGCTCCGTCGTCGGATGCCCGTGATTGCCCGGAATCGGATTAGACAGCACGGCCGGATCGGAAAAGCGCCAGCCCGCCCGGCAGTAGGCCACGAGGTCACCGGCCTCGTCGCCCAGTCGCAGCTCTGCGGGTTCATACACCGCGAGCACCCCCTCGTGGGCCGCGACCAGAGCACGGACTTCGGCGAGTCCGGCAGCACGGCCCGCGTCGCTGCCCACCCAGTACATCAGGTCGGCGCCGCCGTTCTGGCCGATGACCACCTGCTCGCGCAGTTCCGGGTGATTCTGCAAAATCAGATCAACCGAGATCACGTTCGACGGGATCGACCAATCCATCGAATGGTCAGCGAGCACCATGATCACACTGCTCTCCCAGAGCCCGACAGCGACCAGGTGATCGATGAAACGACCAATCTGAGAGTCGCTCAAGGCCAGAGCCGCGGTGCGGGCGATCTTGACCGAAGAGCCGGTTTCGTCAGAATGCCCGACCCGGTCGATATCACCGAAGTTAGCGAAGACCAGGTCGGGGTCCGACGCCGTGACCAGGGAGATGAGGGCATCCATCGTGAACTGGTCCGGCGCGTGGCCGCTCACCGGGACGAGCGGCGCCGGCTCCCACCGGTAGGTGGCGCGTTCGCCGAATATTCCGAACAGGTATTCCTTGCTGAGCACCGATCCGGTGGTCAGCCCTCCGGTTCGCAGTCGCTCGAGGACGGTCGAAAAGCGCAAATCACCCGGTCGGTCCAGGGTGCGCACGACACCTTCAGCACGGTCGTAGACGGCATTCGCCGGAACACCGGACCGGTCCGGCCGGACGCCAGTCATCATCATGACGTGATTGGGGATGGTCTCCATGATGGGGAGCGACCGGGCCGCCGGAAAATTGACGCCCTGTGTCCGCAGGGCGTGCAGACGGGGCGTGAGCTCGGGCGTGATCTCATCGGGGCGGCATCCGTCAATGACCAGCACGTACACCCGGGTACGGTCGGCGGGGACTCCCGGGTCTGCAGAAGCGGATTCCGCGGCCCAGGCCGCTCCCGGCGCTGCGGAGAGCACGACGGCAGCTCCGGCGCCCACGGCAATCTTGAGAAATGTCCGACGGTTGGCCGTGCCTTCTGCTCCGCCCACCGCTGCCAGCGAATCGAGGGCGCTCACAACGCGGCCGTCACCGTCTGCGTGCCGGCCGCGACCCGGAACGACGTCGACAGCGAGCTCGTGGACGCCGGGCTGGTGCGCTCCGACAGTACGTACCAGTCCATCCGCACCGCTGCCGGTGTCACCTCGAGCACGGAGAAGCCGTGCGAGTCGAAGTCGAGGTACTTGACGTGCGGGTTCGCGGTCCGGAACGCGGTTTCAACGGCGACGGACGCGGTGCGCGGCGGCACCCCGAGAATGTCGTCCAGATTGTCGCTGGTCACCGAGGTGCAGACCAGTTCGGTGGCGACGGAGGTGCCGGTTGTCGGGTAGGTAAGCGGGTCGGCCGGAATGTCGCAGGCCCAGCCGGAGTGGATGTCCCCGGTGAGGAAGACGGTATCCGTGACGCCGTGGTCGCGCAGGTGACTGATCACACGACTGCGATCGGCGGTGTAGCCGTCCCACTGGTCGACGTTGTACGGCACGCCGTCGATCGTCGTTGTACCGAGGAGGGCCTGCACTCCCCCGATCTCGGCGGTGGACAACGTCGACGGAAAGCGCACAGGCGCGATCATGACCGGGTTCCCCACGAGTTTCCACTGCGTGTCGGTTTGCGTGAACCCGTCGAGTAGCCAGTCCATTTGTGCGGTGCCGGTGATGGTGCGGTCGGGGCTGGAGATGTCGGCGCTGACCATGTTCGCGGCCTGCGCGCTGCGGTAGCTGCGCAGGTCGAGCATCGACACACTCGCCAGGTCGCCGAAGCCGAAGCGACGATAGAGCTGGCCGCCCACGTCGTAGCGCACCGGCATCCACTCGGCATAAGCCTGCTGGGACGCCTCCCGCCGCGCCTTCCAGGTGCCCTCGGCGCCCTCGGTGTGGTTTTCGGCACCCTCCGACCAGGCATCGTTGGCGGATTCGTGGTCGTCCCAGGTGACGATGAAGGGCACCGCGGCGTGCAGCGCCTGCAGGTCGAGGTCGGTTTTGTACTGCGCGTGCCGACGACGGTAGTGCTCGAGGGTGATCATTTCGGTCGTGGGGTCGTGTGGCCGCACGACCACGTCACGGGCCTGGTACTCACCGACGCCGTATTCGTAGAGGTAGTCCCCGAGGTGCAGCACGACGTCGAGGTCGCCGCGATCGGCCAGGTGGCGGTACGCGGTGAAGAAACCCGCCTGCAGGTTGGCGCAGGACACGACACCGAGGCGCAGGCGATCGATGGCGACGCCGGCGGCCGGGGCTGTCTTGGTGCGACCGACCGGGGAGGCGACTCCGCCGGAGCGGAAGCGAAACCAGTAGCTGGTGGACGGCCGCAGCCCGGTGGGTATCACCTTCACCGTGTGATCCCGGGCTGCACCGGTTATGGTCTTGCCCCTCGCTGCGACCCGCAAAAAGCCCGAGTCCTCTGCCACCTCCCAGGTCACCGAGACGTCGGGGCCCAGGCCCGACCCGGGTGCGGCCTCGGTCGTCGGAGTGACCCGAGTCCAGAGCAGGATACCGTCGGGCAGCGGGTCTCCAGAGGCGACGCCGTGGTCGAATCGGGTGCCGGCGGACAGGACGGCGGCGTTCGAGCTGGCTGGCTGGCCGCCCACGGTCGCTGCTGCGGCGCCGGCAACAACGAAAACACCGGCCGAGAAAAGGTCACGTCGAGAGAGGGTAGGCATCGCCCCAGTTTGGGGGGTGACTGACGAATACTTCGCAGTGAGATCATTCTGTTCACCGAGTGTTCAGCGCGGGCCGGCTGGTGTACGTCAGGCCAGTCGACGGATTCCGGCGCTCACGCACCAGGTCCACCCCAGAATACCCACGAGGGCCAGGCGCTCCGCGAGGCCGACCACACCGGGCGCCCAGATACTGGCGGCGACGACTGCGAGCAGACCGGTCAGGGTGAGTGCGGCGAACGCGACCGCCCACGGTAATGCCTGCGGCAAGAAGCGGTTCACCCGCAGCCAGATCGTCAGCACCAGGATCGCGATGAGGGCGCTGACAAAGCCGGCTGTAGCGACCGCGAGGTGGATGGCCCCGACCGTCGTGGACGTCTCCAGGGTCGACGCGTGCGCCGCGCTGACATCGGTCGGGAAGAATGCGAGAACGGCCGAGCTGGCTCCCCCCACCAGAAACAGCCCGAGGCCGACGCCGAGCACCCCGTCGCGGCGCGGAGGCAGCAGAGCCCGGTAGGCCAGGGCGATCGCCGCGACGGCGGCGATGCAGAACAGCGCGCGGCCCAGAAAATTGACGTTCATGATCCACCCGTACGGGCCGACGGCGAGGTTGCTCTCGGCGTCACTGATCGGGCTGTAGTGCGGCGGCAGAAATTGCAGCACCACGTCGATGAGCACATACAGCACGACGCCGACCATGGCCACGGTCGCCAGGCTGTGCCGCAGCGAACTCATCCGGCGCGTGCCGGTGCCGGAAAGTGCCATATCGACCAGTCTGTCGTTGGGAACGCACGAAGGGACCCTCGCGAACGAGGGCCCCTTCACTGATTCAAGCGGATGCCGCTAGCGCGAGACCGATCCGTCGGTGTAGTCGTCGTCGGTCGACGCGTTCCACGCGAACAGCTTGCGCAGGCTGCGGCCGGTGGCCTCGATCGGGTGCTCTTCGCCCTTCTTGCGCAGGGCGAGGAATTCCACACCGCCGTTGTCCTGGTCGGCAATGAAACGTTCGGCGAACGCGCCGCTCTGAATGTCGGCGAGAACGGCCTTCATGTTCTCCTTGACGCTCGGGTCGATGACGCGCGGGCCGGAGACGTAGTCGCCGTACTCGGCAGTGTCGGAGACACTCCAACGCTGCTTGGCGATGCCGCCCTCCCACATGAGGTCGACGATGAGCTTGAGCTCGTGCAGCACCTCGAAGTAGGCGACCTGCGGCTGGTAGCCGGCTTCGGTGAGAACCTCGAAGCCGTACTGGATCAGCTGTGAGGTACCACCGCAGAGCACGGCCTGCTCGCCGAACAGGTCGGTTTCGGTTTCTTCGGTGAAGGTGGTCTTGATACCGGCGGCGCGCAGGCCACCGATCGCCTTGGCGTAGCTCAGGGTGAGCGGCCAGGCGTTACCAGAGGCATCCTTCTCGACGGCGACGATCACGGGAACGCCGCGACCGGCTTCGAATTCGCGGCGCACAGTGTGGCCGGGTCCTTTGGGGGCAACCATGACGACGTCGACGCCGTCGGGAGCGGTGATGTAGCCGAAACGGATGTTGAATCCGTGGCCGAAGACGAGTGCCTTGCCGGCGGTGAGGTTCGGCAGCACATCATCCTTGTACAGGTGACGCTGCACCTGGTCGGGTGCGAGGATGACGATGACGTCGGCCCAGGCTGCGGCATCCGCTGTGGAGAGCACGGTGAAGCCAGCTTCTTCGGCCTTGGCCTTGCTCTTGGAGCCGTCCTTCAGGCCGATCTTGACCTCAACGCCGGAGTCGCGCAGGTTCTGTGCGTGGGCGTGACCCTGCGAGCCGTAGCCGATGACGGCCACCTTCTTGCCCTGAATGATCGACAGGTCGGCGTCTTTGTCGTAGAAAATCTCAGACAATGTGTATCTCTCCTCGTGAATTGATTGTTAGAAAAAGCTGAAAACGTTAGTTTTTGAAGACGCGCTCGGTGATCGATTTGCTACCGCGGCCGATGGCGAGCAGGCCCGACTGCGCGAGCTCGCGAATGCCGAACGGCTCGAGAACGCGCAGCAACGCCTGCGTCTTTCCGCTGTCGCCGGTGACCTCGATCACGACGGCATCCGTTGACACGTCGACGACGCGGGCTCGAAACAGATTCACGGCTTCGAGTACCTGAGAACGGGTGGTGTTGTCGACCTTGACCTTGATCAGGAGGTGTTCGCGCTGCACCGACTGGGCCGGGTCGAGCTCGACAATCTTGATGACGTTGATCAGCTTGTTCAGCTGCTTGGTCACCTGCTCGAGCGGTATGTCTTCGACGTCGACCAGAATCGTGATGCGGGACAGGCCGGGGATCTCGCTGTGGCCCACGGCGAGGCTTTCAATGTTGAAGCCGCGGCGCGCGAACAGGCCGGCGACGCGCGTGAGCAGGCCGGGCTTGTCCTCGACGAGCAGACTCAGAACGTGGCTCGTCACGGTTATTCTTCTCCCCAGGTCGGTGCGTGATCTTTGGCGTACTGCACGAAGCTGTTGCTGACTCCCTGCGGAACCATCGGCCAGACCATGGCGCCGGGGCTCACGATGAAGTCGATCACGACCGGGCGGTCGTTGGTGGCGAGGGCCAGTTTGATGGCGTCATCAACCTGGTCCTTGCTGGTGACACGAATGCCGAGCGCGCCATAGGCATCCGCCATTTTGACGAAGTCCGGCACCATGGCGGTGCCGTGACCGGTGTTGAGGTCGGTGAATGAGTGACGTCCGTCGTAGAACAGCGACTGCCACTGGCGCACCATGCCGAGCGAGGAGTTGTTGATGATCGCGACCTTGATCGGAATCTTGTTGATGGTGCAGGTCGCGAGCTCCTGGTTCGTCATCTGGAAGCAGCCGTCACCGTCGATCGACCAGACCACACGGTCGGGTTCGGCGACCTTGGCACCCATCGCCGCGGGCACGGAATAGCCCATGGTGCCAGCGCCACCGGAGTTGAGCCAGGAGTTGGGGCGCTCGTACTTGATGTACTGCGCCGCCCACATCTGGTGCTGGCCGACGCCGGCCGCATAGACGGCTTCGGGGCCGGTGAGCTCACCGATGCGCTGGATCACATACTGCGGGGCCAGCAGTCCGTCGGTCGGTTCGGTGAAACCGAGCGGGAACTCCTCCTTCAGGCCATGCAGATAAGTCCACCACTCGGTCGTGTCGGGGGCAGTCCCCTGGGCGGCCTCGGCCCAGGCCAAAGTCAGGTCAGCAATGACGTCCTTGGCATCACCGACGATGGGTACATCGGCCAGGCGGATCTTGGAGATCTCCGCCGGGTCGACGTCAACGTGCACGATCTTCGCGTTGGGCGCGAATTCGCTGATTTTTCCGGTCACCCGGTCGTCGAAGCGTGCTCCGAGCGAAATGATGAGGTCACTTTCCTGCAGCGAGAGCACGGCCGGAACCGTGCCGTGCATGCCCGGCATGCCGAGGTGCTGCGGGTGCGAGTCGGGGAAGGCACCACGGGCCATGAGGGTGGTTACGACGGGTGCACCGGTCGCCTCAGCCAGCGCGAGCAGTTCAGCGGATGCGTGGGCGCGAATGACACCGCCGCCCACGTACAGCACGGGCTTCTTCGCGGCGAGCAGCAGCTGGGCTGCCGCCTGCACCTGCTTGCCGTGGGCCTTCACGATCGGCCGGTATCCGGGCAGGTCGAGTTTGGGCGGCCAGATGAACGGCGCGAGGTTTTGCTGCGCGTCCTTGGTGATGTCCACGAGCACCGGGCCGGGGCGGCCGGTCGATGCGATGTGATAGGCCGAAGCGATCGCGGCCGGAATCTCTTCCGCGGTACGGGCCAAGAAGGAGTGCTTCGTGATCGGCATGGTGATGCCGATGATGTCGGCCTCCTGGAAGGCGTCCGTTCCCATCGAGGTGGAGAAGACCTGGCCGGTGATCGCGAGCAGCGGAACCGAGTCCATGTAGGCATCCGCTATGGCGGTGACGAGGTTGGTGGCGCCCGGACCGCTCGTGGCGATGGCGACGCCGACGCGACCGGTGGCGGATGCATAGCCCTCGGCGGCGTGGCCGGCACCCTGTTCGTGGCGCACCAGAATGTGGCGGATCTTGTCTTGCGTCATGAGCTCGTCGTAGAGCGGAATGACAGCGCCGCCGGGAATACCGAAGACGTCGGTCACGCCGAGCAGTTCGAGGGTGCGAATAATGGCGCCCGAGCCGGTGAGCATTTCCGGCTCCGCAGATGCGGGAGCTGAGGGCACGGGAGTGGTTTCCGTGGTCATGATCGTTGAATCCCTACTTCGAATCGATTGGTTGGGGGTGCCGCTGAGCGAGGTCGGCCGGTGCGTTCAGCCGGTAATGTCGGCCGGTACGTGCTGTTAGCCGGTAATGGCGCCTTCAGCGGCTGAGTGCACGAGCTTGGCGTACTTGGCGAGGACGCCGCGGGTGTAGCGCGGGGGAAGAGGCGCCCAGCCTTCTCGGCGGGCGGCCAGCTCAGCAGGTGCGACCAGTAGGTCAAGCGTGCGAGCTGCGATATCGACCCGTATCAGATCCCCATCGCGCACGAAGGCGATTGGACCTGCGTCCACCGCTTCGGGTGCTATGTGGCCGATACACAGTCCGGTTGTGCCGCCTGAGAATCGACCGTCCGTTAATAGTAGTACATCGGAGCCGAGGCCCGCGCCCTTGATGGCGGCCGTGATCGACAGCATCTCGCGCATTCCCGGCCCACCCTTGGGTCCTTCATAGCGGATGATGACGACGTCACCCTTGTAGATTTTGCCGTCGGTAAGCGCGTCCATCGCGCCGCGTTCCCGCTCGAACACCCGAGCCGGTCCTTCGAACACGGTCGCGTCAAATCCGGCGGTCTTCACCACAGCCCCCTCGGGGGCGAAGGTGCCCTTGAGGATGGTGATGCCACCGCTCTTGTGAATGGGGTTGTCAAGGGTGCGCAGCACCTCGCCGTCGAGGTCGGGCGGGTCGATCTCGGCCAGGTTCTCGGCCACGGTCTTGCCGGTGACGGTGAGCGCGTCGCCGTGAATCAGGCCAGCTTCAAGGAGCGCGCGCATGACGACGGGAACGCCGCCCTGACGGTCGACGTCGTTCATGACGTACTTGCCGAAGGGCTTGAGGTCGCCGATGTGCGGCACCTTGTCGCCGATGCGGTTGAAGTCGTCCAGGGTGAGCTCGACCTCGGCCTCGCGGGCGATGGCGAGCAGGTGCAGCACGACGTTAGTGGATCCGCCGAAGGCCATGGCCACGGCGATGGCGTTCTCGAACGCCTTGCGGGTAAGAATGTCGCGGGCGGTGATGCCGAGGCGCAGCATGTTGACGACGGCTTCGCCGGAGCGGCGGGCGAAGTAGTCGCGGCGACGATCAGCGGATGCCGGGCTCGCCGACCCCGGCAGGCTCATTCCGAGGGCCTCAGCCACGCTGGCCATGGTGTTGGCCGTGTACATACCGCCGCAGGCACCCTCGCCGGGAGCGAATGCACACTCGATGCGCTTGGCGTCCGCTTCGCTCATGCGGCCGGCCTTGACCGCTCCGACGGCTTCGAACGAGTCGATGATGGTGATGTCTTTTTCGGTGCCGTCGCTGAGCTTGACCCACCCCGGGGCGATCGATCCGGCGTAGAGGAACACGCTCGCGAGGTCGAGGCGGGCGGCGGCCATGAGCATGCCGGGCAGGGACTTGTCGCAGCCAGCCAGCAGTACACTGCCGTCGAGGCGTTCGGCCTGCATGACGACCTCGACCGAGTCGGCGATGACCTCGCGGGAGACCAGGGAGAAGTGCATGCCCTCGTGCCCCATCGAGATGCCGTCGGAGACGGAAATGGTGCCGAACTGCAGCGGGTAACCGCCACCGGAATGCACGCCCTCTTTAGCGGCCTGCGCTAGGCGGTCCAGCGAGAGATTGCAGGGTGTGATCTCGTTCCAGGAGCTCGCAATACCGATCTGGGGCTTGTCCCAGTCAGCGTCGCCCATGCCGACTGCACGGAGCATGCCACGGGAGGTGGTGGCCTCGATCCCATCGGTGACGTCGCGGCTACGGGGTTTCACATCGATCTCAGACATGCTTCCGAGTCTAGAACCTTGGCGGGCCCGGTCAGAGCGAACGGCCAGAGCGCAATGCGGCGATGCGCACCAGAACCTGGGTGACCTCCTGCGGGCTGCGCACCCGGTAGCCGGCGAGGGTTGCGCCCTGACCGATTTTGAGACCGACGTCATCCTCGTCGAGGGCGGCGAAGGCATCCTCGTCGGTCACGTCGTCGCCGGCGTAGAACACTCGGTCGGCGCCGGTGTAATCGCGCAGTTTCGCGAGGGCATCACCCTTGGTGCTGGAGCGCACCGAGAATTCCAGCACGTTCTTGCCTTCTCGAATGGTCAGCCCTGGCAGCTGGTCACCGAGTTGGTCGCGCGCCTGACCCTGCGCGGTCTGGCCGTCTTTCTCGGTGGCCAGGCGGGTGTGCAGGGCCAGGCCGGCGGGCTTGCGTTCAATCGTGGTGCCGGCAATGGACCCGGAGATGGTTTCGAGCACCCGGGCGAGGGTGTCGAGTTGCTCGAGCTCGGTGGAGAGCAGGTTGAGCTCGATCTCGGGGGTGTCCAGCTGCACCTCGATGCCGTGCGAGCCGGTGAGCAGCACCGCGCTCTGCGGCTGGGCGACGTGTTGCAGGCTGACCAGTGCCCGGCCGGAAACGAACGCGACGCGCACGCCCGGCAGGTCGAGCAGGGCCTGCACTGCTTCCCGGGTGCCGGCGATGGCGCGGGCATCTTCGGGGTGGTCGACGTGGGGGGCGAGGGTGCCGTCGAAGTCGAGGGCGATCAGCAGATTTTCGGCGCCCGCAATGCTCTGCAGCGCCTGATCGAGGTCGTCCGGGATTCCGGCCGGTACTGCCGCTCCCCCGGTGAGCGCGCGCAGGAACGAGGCCGACCAGGCGGCGACGTCGTTCTCGGCGACCTTGCGGCGGAGCGCGCGCATACGTCTGGTGCGCTCACGTTTGGGCATCTCGACCGCGCGCACGATCGCATCCTTGGTGCCGTCGATGTCGTGCGGGTTGATCAGGATGGCCTGTTTGAGTTCGTCAGCGGCGCCGGCGAACTCGCTTAGAACGAGAACGCCGTCCACGTCGAAGCGCACGGCCACGTATTCCTTGGCGACGAGGTTCATTCCGTCGCGCAGGGCTGTGACCAGCATCACGTCGGCGGCGAGGTACATCGCGACCATTTCTTCGCGCGGGTAACTGTGGTGGTGGTAGCTGATGGCGGTGTGGCTGATGGTGGAGAAATCACCGTTGAGGCGGCCGACTGCGAGTTCGATCTCGTCGCGCAGGGCCATGTAGGTGCTGACGCGTTCACGGGACGGGCTGGCGACCTGCACCAGGGTGACATCTTCGACGCTCAGTCGTCCGTCGGCGAGCAGTTCTCCGAAGGCCTTGATGCGGTGCCCGATACCCTTGGTGTAGTCGAGCCGGTCGACGCCGAGCATGAGGGTTTTCGGGTTGCCGAGGTCTTCACGAATCTGCCGTGCGCGGGCCTGGATCTCGGGGCGCCGGGCGAGTTCTTCGTAGGCGGCCGCGTCGATCGAGATCGGAAAGTGTTTGGCGATGACGCGTCGGCTGTCGCCGTTCTCGCCGGTCGGCACGTCGATGACGACGCCGCGGGTGGGATAGCCGTAGAGGCGACGCACCGCTTGGGAGAAGTTGCCGGCATCCGCTGCCCGTTGAAAGCCGATGACGTCGGCGCCGAGCAGGCCGTGCAGGATCTGTTTGCGCCAGGGCAGCTGCGCGTATATGCCATATGGCGGAAATGGAATGTGATTGAAGAATCCGATGACCAGGTCGGGGCGGGCTTCGCGCAGCATGCGGGGCACGAGCTGCAGCTGGTAGTCGTGCACCCAGACCGTGGAACCCGGGGCGGCCACCGCTGCGGCGGCGGCAGCGAATCGGCGGTTGACCGCGACGTAGGCATCCCAGGTCTCGCGGTGAAAGCTCGGCGGCGCGATGACGTCGTGGTACAGCGGCCACAGGGTGTCGTTGGAGAAGCCCTCGTAGTAGTCCTCAATGTCGGCTTCATTCAGCCGCACCGGAACCAGGGAGATGCCGTCGTTCTCGAACGGTTCGAAGTCGCGGTCGGCGACGCCCGGCCAGCCGACCCAGGCTCCGTGCGAAGAGCGCATCAGCGGTTCGAGCGCGGTGACCAGCCCGCCGGGCGACGTACGCCAGGTGACGGCGCCGTCGGCACCCTCCTCATAATCCACCGGAAGGCGGTTCGAGACGACGACGAGCGTGTAGGTGCCGGCCGGAGTATCGACGGGCACGATGGGCGCTCCTGGGTCAGTCTGGGACCGTGTGGATTCGGCTGAAGAAGTAATGGATCATCCGTTCCGGGCACACCCGAGGTGCACACCTGTGTTGCCCTACCAAGGTTACCAGCCGTCCAGCGCCCATTCCCGGGTAACCTGATGCCGGAGGTTCACATGCGAAAGTTCGTATTCAATA
The DNA here is from genome assembly GCF_004403505.1 of Cryobacterium sp. TMT1-2-2. Classification (NCBI taxonomy): domain Bacteria; kingdom Bacillati; phylum Actinomycetota; class Actinomycetes; order Micrococcales; family Microbacteriaceae; genus Cryobacterium; species Cryobacterium sp. TMT1-2-2. The sequence goes on from NZ_SOGS01000014.1 coordinate 49,567, forward strand.
GTGCGATGATCGGCGTGATTGCCGGCGGCTGGAACACCGTGCAGGCTACGCGGCACGGCCCCCGGGATTGGCGCCTGGTAATGCTGTGGCTCGGCTGGGCTCTGAGCGCCGCTGTCGCCGTCGGCACCGTCATCGAAGATGCCAATAAACGCAAGATTGCGAGCTGACTTCCGCGCTTTTGCGGCGTGTCCACCGTCCCACAGGCATTGTGTCACCGAAAATGGACGAAGAAGTTTGTTGCTGGTTGCAACAGAGTGATCGTGTGTTTGGAAGGGGCTTGTCATGTTTGGTCGTCGACGCCGACGTTTGGCCGCGAGCGCAGCGATGAGTATCGCTCCGGCTCCGGTATTGCGCGACGAGCAAATCTTCGAGCTGCTGCACGACAAGCTCAGTGCGCTGGTCGGCGAGCACGGCGCCTGGACCCTGGTGGCCCGCAGCTCGGACGACACCGAGGTCATCTTTCACGGGTTGAAAGCCAGGGAGATCGCGACCGAGCTCACCGAGGCCATTACGACCGAGCAAGCCGCACTGCGCGGTGAGACCAGCGGTGAGCCGACCGCGCTGTCCTGGACTCCGGCGCCGATCACCACCTGGAGCGAACCGGCCGCAGCGTTGCCGGTGCCGGCCCCGACGAGCGATGCCGAGGTGGCCGCGGCATCCGCTGCCTGGATCGACAAGGCGTCAGCAACGCTCGCCTCGGCTCGTTTGGTCGCCTGATCCGGCTGCCCGCCGCGCCGATCCGGAGCGAATTCTCACCCTGCTGCTGACAGGATGGCCTGATGGCACTCAATATCGAGGACTACGCGCTCATCAGTGACTGCCACTCGGCGGCCCTCGTCGGACGCGACGGGAGCATCGATTGGCTCTGCCTGCCGCGCTACGACTCCGCCTCGCTGTTCGGCGCGTTGCTCGGTGACGAGAACCACGGCCGCTGGCTACTGGCCCCCGCCGATACGACAGCCACGGCCGTGCGCAGCTACCAGGGCGACACCTTCGTGCTCTCGACGGTGTGGACCACTTCTACCGGCCAGGTCGAGGTGCTCGATTTCATGCCGCACGGCGATGGTCGGGCCGACCTGGTGCGGCGCGTGCGCGGCATCAGCGGCACGGTGCAGATGGTCCAGGACCTGCGATTTCGCTTCGGCTACGCCACGACCGTGCCCTGGGTGCGGCAGCTGAAGGGCGAGAAGGTGCGCGGCCTCGTGGCGATCGCCGGCCCCGACGCCATCGTGGTGCGCGGCCCCAAGCTACGCGCCTCGGATCATCGCCACGTGTCACACTTCGAGCTCACCGCCGACGAGACGGTCGACGCGCAGATGACCTGGTATCCCTCGCATCGCGAGGTTCCGCCGGCCATCGACATTGACGCTGTCCACGCCTCGACCTGCGCCTGGTGGCAGAACTGGGCGTCGAGTTGCAGTCACGAGGGGCCGCTGCGCGCCGAGGTCGTGCGCTCGCTGCTCGTGCTGCGCGCCCTGACCCACGAGCAGACCGGCGGCATCGTGGCGGCGGCGACGACGTCGCTGCCCGAGCAGGCCGGCGGCACTCGTAACTGGGACTACCGCTACGTCTGGCTCCGCGACGCCTCACTCACGCTCGAAGTACTGCTCAGCCACGGCTACGAGGTGGAAGCCGACGGCTGGCGGGCCTGGCTGCTGCGCGCCATTGCCGGCGATCCGTGCGATGTTCAGATCATGTACGGACTCTCCGGCGAGCGCTATCTGCCCGAGCGTGAACTGACCAGCCTGCCCGGCTACGATGGCGCCTCCCCCGTGCGGGTCGGCAACGGCGCAGTCGACCAGTTTCAGTCCGATGTGATCGGCGAGGTTATGGTGGCCCTGCACGCTGCCCGCGCGGCCGGGGTGCAGGAGAACGAGTTCTCTTGGCCGCTGCAGCGTGCCCTTATGGGCTTTCTCGAGAAAAACTGGCGCCGTGCCGACCAGGGAATCTGGGAGGTGCGCGGTCAAGCCCGCGAGTTCACCCACTCGCGGGTGATGGTCTGGGCCGCCTTCGACCGTGCGGTGCGCGGCATCGAGGAGTACGGCCTCGACGGTCCGCTCGACCGGTGGAAGACCCTGCGTGACGAGGTGCGCGCCGACATCGAGAGCAGCGGCTTTGACGTAATTCGAAACAGCTACGTGCAGTACTACGGCAGCACCGAAGTGGATGCCTCCCTCCTCGTGCTCCCGCAGGTCGGCTTCTGCGCGCCCACTGATCCGCGCATGCTCGGCACCGTGGCCGCGATCGAGGCGGATCTCAGCCACAATGGCCTGCTCCTGCGGTATCGCACGCGCGCCGCCGTGGATGGCCTGCCGCCGGGTGAGCATCCGTTTCTGGCCTGCTCGTTCTGGTTGGTCGAGCAATACGCCGCCTCGGGACGCCTCGACGACGCCACCGCGCTCATGGACACCCTGCTCGGCTTCGTGAACGATGTGGGGCTGCTCTCGGAAGAATACGACGTGACCAACGGACACCAGATGGGCAACACTCCGCAGGCGCTCTCACACCTGGCGCTGGTGCGGGCAGCGGATGCGATCATGGCCGGCCGCGCCGCCTCGGTGCTCGCCGACTCGGCGGCGAGCACGCCGAACGGCACGTAGGTCGCAAAGCCTGATCGTCGGGTAGAGCCCCTCGATCGTCCCGCCCCGTCGGGACCCAAGGTGTGGAGCCCAACCATCTCGTCGGTCGAGCTTGTCGACCGCAATCGTCCAACGCGACCGGTCTGAGCTGGCCGCCGCGTAACGCTACTGCGGCGCTTCGAGCAGCGTCGGCTCCTGCATGAGCGGGTTCTTGCTGGGCAGCGCAATCAGGGTTTGCTCGGGATCAGTCTCGACCGGAGGTTGCAGCCAGTATGTTTCGTCGAGGAATAGGACCCGCCAGTGCCGATTGTGGA
>NZ_SOGS01000021.1:0-1147 GCF_004403505.1 Cryobacterium sp. TMT1-2-2
CCGGCAGGGTCGAGTACTGGCCCTTGCGTCCCGTCAGCCGCGGGTGTTCGCAGATGCTCTCGTGCCCGTCGAAGACCGTCACCCGTGACGACGTCAGCCGAACCCGCAGCAGCTTGCCCACCAGAGCGAACGGCACCGAATACCGTTGGGTGTCCGCGGTGACGTGGTAGTTCCGGGCCGCCTTCAGCTCCTTCCGCTCGACGTCCTCGAACCCCGCATCAGGCAGAGGGGTCAGCAGCTCCCGCTCCTCGCTGTCGAACCGCTCCCACCGCGTGGTGTCGTCGGCGCGGCGGATGTCATGGTTGATCTCCCGCACCCGTTCCTCGATCGCAGCATTCAACTCGCCCAGCGTCGTGAAGACGTCGTCCTCGAGATAGCCGATGACGCGCTTGTTGACCACGTTCACCGCATTCTCGGCTGCAGCCTTGTCACGCGGTTTTTTCACTCTGGCCGGGACAATCGCAGTCTGGTAGTGATCAGCGAGCTGCTGATATCTGGCGTTGACGATCCGCTCCGCATCACCCTTATGGGTTTGGTGGGTGGATGTCGTCGGGTTGTCGGGCACGACGATCTGCGTCACGCCGCCGAAGAACGCGAACGCCTGAACGTGCGCNTGGTGATGGTGTCGACGACGTCCATGGTGTCGCCGGCCCAGTCGACCAGCATCGCTCGACCTGGCTCATGGCGCAGCACCGCAACCAGGTCATGGGTGCGGAGGTAGTCGGTGAACAGGGCGCAGAACTGCGAATACCCATACTTCTTCCCCGCGTCCTTGGTGTCGACGTAACGACGCCAGGCCAGCAGCAACGTGAAGTGCCGGTTCGCTTTCATCGACGCCAGCACCCGCGACAAGTCGGGCTGGTCATACTCGTCCGACACGTTCCGGCGCCCGTCGGGGAACCACTCGGCCAGCTCGACGTCGCTGACCGCGACGGTCGAGGTCAGACCCCGCTGCTGGACCTCCTGCCGGACCCGGGCCACGTCGCGATGGGAGCACCCCACGATCTCCACGACCTCGCGGTAACTCCGCCCTGGCCTTGCCCCCGTTGCGTGGACACCTCACAAGAGAGAATGTTCACATGGGAAAGACACGCAGGGAGTTCACTCCTGAGTACAAAGACGAGGCCGTAAAGCTCGTGATCAACAC
>NZ_SOGS01000022.1:0-15422 GCF_004403505.1 Cryobacterium sp. TMT1-2-2
AGCGGCTTTGCTTGTGGAGTAGTCGAACGCGCGCTCCAGCGCGGGGAGGTACTCCAGCATGGTCGCGCGGAGCCGATTGATTGCGCGCACCCTGTCGTGGATGATGTTCAGGCGTCGAGTGGTCAGGAGTTTCAGGTCGACGCTGATCTGATCACCATCGTGAACGGGTTGGAGGTCGGTGCGCATCCGTGCCTGATCGGCGATGATTCGGGCATCTTTCGCGTCTGTCTTGCCCTCACCGCGGTAGGTCGCAGCCGCGTGGTGAATGATTCTGCCCGGGATATAGAGCAGCTGCTGCCCGTGAGCGACCAGCAGGGAAATCAGGAGAGCTGCGCCGCCTGAGTTCAGATCCGTCGCCCATACGACCTCGTGCCCATCGGCGATCTCGGTGACCGTGGCGATGATTTCAAGCAGCACGGTCTCGTCGTTATCTATCCGTTGGGCGAGAAGCATCTCCCCGGACTGGTCGATCACGACGCAGTGATGCGCCCGCTTTCCTGGATCGATTCCCGCCCATACTGCTGGCATCTGAATGTTCCTTCCGTCTCGTTGATAGCAGTTTCCCTGTCGATAACCGCGCCGGCACGTCCTTACCCAGCGATCAATGTCGCAATTCTCAATCAGCGGTCGAGTCATCTGCGGGCAGCGGGCGGCCATTCCCAGTGAGCCGTTTATGCGGCAAGGCGATCTCAGCCATACCCGCCACCCGAGGGTGATCGACACACTACGACAGTCCCGAAATCACCCACCACAACAACGTAAGGAAGGTGACCTCATCACCGGCAGACTCAACAAGACCGCGATCGCGACCCTGGTCGAGCGCACCACCCGTTACGTCATGCTCGTCCACCTGCCCGGAGCCCACACAGCGGACGCTGTCCGTGACGGTCTGGTGGCCACGATCGGCACCCTGCCGGCACACCTCCGCGGGTCGCTGACCTGGGACCAGGGATCAGAGATGTCGACCCACAAGTCATTCACCACAGCGACAGACATGCCGGTGTACTTCTGCGACCCGGCCAGCCCCTGGCAGCGGGGCTCGAACGAGAACACCAACGGGCTCCTGCGCCAGTATTTCCCGAAGGGAAGCGACCTATCGGTCTATAGCCCCGAGGATCTGGAACGGGTCGCGCAGGAACTGAACGGCCGACCCCGCAAAACGCTCGGCTGGGACACCCCGGCAGAGCGATTCCGTGATCTACTAATCAGTACTTAATCAGCGCGGTGTTGCAACGACAGATGGAATCCAAGGTTCCGTGGCCGCTTATGGGCAGCTTCTCATGTCCGCCGACACACATTTGACATAGGTGCTTTCGACGTTTGTCCAAGCGACGCGTTGTGGCACGCCGCGGCCGTGACCCGGCTGCTGTGGCACGAGCAGTCCCGACGCCCATGCACTGAGAGATTCCGTGCAGTCGGCGTACAGAAGCCCGCGAGCGTGCTCAGCCGGGATGCTGGTCGTTCCGTCCGTGTTGCGCCGCACCGCGTCGTTGACGAGAGCGCCCGTGCCGCCGAGGAGCGCACCGTTTTCACCTACGGCCGGCACGAATGCCGCGACGTAGACGAGGTGACGCACCCGATCGAGGCCGGTGATAACGGAACCCCCATACGAATGCCCCAAGACAACCGGCGGGACCGGAAGCGCGTCCACGACACTCTGCACCGCCGCTGTGTCGTTCGTGAGCGAGCCCCGATGCAGGCGCGGAACGTGCACGCCGATCCCGTGCGCACGAAGAACGGCTGTCAGACGATCGAAATGCGCAGGCTGATGCCATAACCCGTGGACGAGAATGACGTCCGGTCGATGACTCATCCCCCAGCGTATGGGTGTCACGGGCGTCGCCATCTCCCAAGGAACGCTCGCCGGGCCCGATTGGGGGTCTGCCGACACCGCGACGAAATGCAGGAGCGTGCACATCTTGTCCAACTTAAAATTCCTGTCCAGCTGAATCCGCCAACCCTCAGCGGGCGGGTCGCGCCGCGCGCGTTTTCAGCAACGCATGCTGGCATGCTCTCAGCTATGTATGTGCGCTTCGAGGCAACGATCACGAACTCACGCGGTATGACGCCAGAGATCTTTGCGCTTGCAAACGGGCTTGCTCACTCCAACATGCTCAGCGACGAGGACTTCGTCTGGTGGCGCGAAAACAATGACTGGTTCAACGTGGCCTACGCCAACCCAGGGGCGATCGACAGCACGCTCTTCGACCGTTCCGTCCATCCCCGCACCGTCTGCTGGTTCAAAGCGGGTGCTGATCATCTTCTGACGCGAGCGACTGGATACTTGAACCTCTTGGATCGCTACGGCGTTGGGTGGGTCGAACGTCGATGCAAAGATCCCGGCCTGATCTTGTACGAAGACGACGTCCAGGTCGTCGTCGCACCGTGACCGCAAGCCGGACGGCTGTTGACACTGATCTGGTCGCGAGATTCGAAGCCAGTCGGCCGGTGCGGTTCTGTGTCACAGGGGAACCCCTTACGGGGCGGCCTCGTCAGTCGAGCACTGCAGCGACGGCTTCAATCTCTACGAGCTGATCGGTATAGCCGAGGACGGTGACTCCTAAGAGCGTGCTCGGTACGTCATGCGTGCCAAAGGCCTCGCGAATGACTGCCCAAGCCTTGACGAGGTCGCTCTGATTGGAGGATGCGACGAGAACTCGTGTGCTCAGGACATCATCGAGTCGGGCGCCTGCTGCGTGCAGGGCGATAACGAGGTTTTCCATCGCCTTGGTGGCCTGCGCCGAGTAGTCTCCGACTCCTGCGGTGCTGCCATCGAGATTGAGCGGGCAGGCGCCGGCCAGAAAGATGAGGCGAGCCTCAGCGGGAGCTGTTGCCGCGTAGGCATACTGTGCCACATCGGAAAGCTCAGCTGAACGGATCAGGACAACGTTTTGGGGCATGCCTTCACTGTATGGGAAAGCCAACTCGCGGCCGGCTTACTCACGGACGCCCGCAAGCGGAACCCCCTACGGGAAAGTAAGAGCCCTTGGATGGTCTGCCTGCATCGTTGCTACGGGTTAGTTGCCTCATGGGCACATATCTAGTAAATTGCTTGTATGGAAAGAAACAATGGTGTATCTGCAGGACTGGCTGCTGCGGCTGAGGCGCGGCTGAAGCTGGCGGAGCGCATCTCGACGCCGTGGTGGTATCACCCGGCGCTGGGACTCTTGATGGGACTGCTTGTTCTGGCTGTCGGCGGATCGATCGGCAAGGGCCTGGTCGTGCTGCCGCTCGTGCTTGTGGGCACTTTGGGGCTGGGATTGCTGTACCGCAACTTGTCGGGGGTCGATTTGCGTGGACCGCATGCCCCCGATGGAGGCAAGCGTGGGCGGGCATTGCTGGCCATCGTCCTGGCCACCCTTATCGCCTCCTGCGTGTTGTCCTATCTGTTCGGACACGAGTTCGGCATCGGGCAGGCGCCCTGGATACTGGCTGCTGTAGCCCTAGTGGTCACCGTCGTCGCTGGCAGGGCCTACGACAACTCCTTGCGGGCCCAGTTGCGAGACCCGAACTCGTGAGCTCCCATCCTGAGCTGTCGGTTCAGACGCTGAATCCGCTCATTCACGAACTTGCACGTCTGCGAATATGTTCCGCGCTCGCTGCGACGACGGCGTTGGAGTCCCGGGTCCTGCGGGACGTCGCCGACCTCAGTGAATCCGCCTTGAGCAAACACCTGAAGCGGCTCACCGAGGCCGGCTACGTGAAAGTACAGACAGGTGAACCCCAGGGCCCGGGTCGGCCCCCAGCGTGGATCTCACTGACCGATATCGGCAGAAATGCCTTCGTTCAGCACATGGCTGCGCTGAACCAGATGGCCTCGCCGACGTAGACCCGGAATTCTCTCCGCGTTCCTCGAGGTCTCGAACACGCAACCGTTGTGGATGTTCTTCCTGCCTATCGCGGCTTTGATGCTCCGTGGCTTCGCTCTGGCCATCTCCGCCGCATCAATCGCGACCACGAGGATCCCTTTCGAGGAACCCTCTACGGGACGACCAAACGCCGGATCCATCGCGCATGGCATTCTCGCCCGGGGCCACTAACTATCGCAATATCGCTACTACTGCGACAACACCGATGTTGGTTCAACAGGCCTTCTACCCAGGGACGCCTGGAATCTAATCAAATATCCATCAGGATCCTGAACGAGAAACTGACCGACACCAGCCTCGATGGCGCCGGTCCGATACCATTTCGTCTCCGGTTCCATAAATAGGTCCCAGCTGGCGACACGGAGAGCGGCCACAATAGGCTCAATCGATGGGACGGTGATTTGAAAGTTGATCCCGCGGCCCAAGGGCAGCTCTAACGCTGCCGGTATCCAATTGCGTCCTATGCCCATTGTCTCAAGCATGATGTGTGCGGTACCGCTCGCGATATAGGCGAAGCCGTCCTCTGGGCGGTCGTACAACACCTCGAATCCGCACAGACGGCACCAAAAATCCAAGCTCTCGTCGACAGAGGTGATGAGAAGTTCCGGAACGAGTCCCAGGCCTGGTGTGCTGACGACGTCGGCGATGGCATTGTCGTGAGGGGACGTTTCCTGGAACTCATCGGTCAAGGCGGATGTCGACGGGACGAAGGTGGGTTCCAGAGAGATCACACCTTCCAGACTATGTCCTGAGCCAAATTGGACTTTCATCCGCCGATCCACCCGTCGGCCGCGAGCCGCCGTCGTGTCACTTGGGAACCTTTACGGGACGTTCGGGCGGGCGTGAGCGAAGGCGCCGGTGTCCCCGAGCGGCTCACGCTTGTGGTCCGATAGGGTGAAGTTCAACTGTGAGCCCTGGGGAAGCCCCAATGAGATACTGGAACGTCTTAGTTGCTTCGTTCGCTCTGGCCGGTGCGCTGGCGCTGTCCGGGTGCACCGCAGATTCCGCACCTGCTGTAAGCCCGACTCTGCCAGCCACCACATCCACAACGGACGCGGTGACATGCACCGCTTTCGGCGATGTTCTGACAATTACCGCGAACGCCGATGCTGGTCTTCGGGATGGTCGGATGGCCACTCAGGAACAACAGGGCTGGTACCGGCTGGCCACGCGCGTACTGGATCGGGTGCCGACCAGCGGAAGTGGCGACGTTAGCGAGGCAACCGTCGCTCTCAGGGACGCTGCACCCGTAATCAGCCTCGGCGCCATGACATCGAGTGGAATTGGGTCCGCGGAGTGGAACGACGGCCTCGACAAGCTGTCCCTCGCTTGCGCCGACGCGGGTGCCGAGACGGGCATTGCGATGTTCACCGGCGGATAATACGGATTTCAGTGAGCGGATGTCGAACTCGCTGTGTCAAAAGGCAAGAGCCGCCCCGTACGACGAACCCCCGGACTCACGACCTGCACGCAGTAAAGGGCCCTTGAACTCAGCCCCCGATGCAGTCACCGCTTCCGCTGTAGCAGGGGTGATAATTCGGGTTAATCGTTGAAGCCGGGGGTTCAGGGCGCCAGTCGATCCTTGGCACTGACATCAACAGCGCCACTCCAAGAGCCATGATCAACGCGACGCTCGCGATGAACACGAGGCCGACCCGACGCCGCACGATTGCCCTCACGAGAAGCCCGACTTGAAGGGCGACCATGATTCCGGCGGTCACCCAGTAGCCCACGATGTCCGAGGTCGGCGGCTGCGGGCTCAAGCTTGCTGAAAACGCGCGGCGTACGAGCTCGAAGGTCAGCACGAAAGTCACAAACGCGGACCCGAGAGTAAGCAAGTCGAAGCCGCCCCTCTTGGCAGGGGCGGTTGCGTGGTCATTGACGGTAGCAACGTCGCCGATTCCCCGCCATTTGCTCATGACGCCAGCCTAGTCACGGTCGCCCGGCAGCTGATCAGGCAGCTCGACCACTCTGGACTCGTCTGCGATTTCCTAACTCGTCACTTCTGGCGACGAATAATTCCGCAGGTGATCGCCCGCCAACACTTCTATCGTGGCAAATGCGGCCGGTGCACTCTACTGATCTCTATAACCGAGCGCGTCAGATCTCGGGTGCCGGTGCTCAACTGGCGCTCAGTACCTGCAAGAGGAACGCTTAACGGGCGACCTTCAAGTTGACCGACCGATGTCTACGAGTACCGGGCGTCGCGCCCGCAAGAGAACGCTTGGTGGTCTCCGGCGACCAGCTCGATCTTAAATCACCCTTCGTTCTCGAGGCGGTGGTTTAGCGGAATGAGTCGTCTGCCAAGCCATCCGCTTCCTGCGCGGATAGCCAGGCGCAGTGGACCAGCGTTCCCGCCGAGGCGTCGTAGCCTGTGGCGGAAGGAGTCATCGCTCGCGTCGCGGGAGGTTCCTCCGAATGAGATTCTCGTGACGCCGAGACCTCGCACGAAGTCGATACGGTTGTCGAGAAAAGGGATGAGTAGTGATGTGCTTCGGGCAGGTACGCGCGCGAAGAATCTCTGGAACTGACGCCTGCTGTTCAGGCCGATGGGGAAGACAACGTCGGCTCCTGCGTGGAGGTATGCGAGTGCGCGTTCGGCGCAGTCGTCGACGCGCCCGTCAGCCAGCGGGCTATCGCCGTACGTGCCCTCATGGATGAGGTCGAGCATGGAGTCCACTCGGGCGGTGAGCACGGGGCGCCCGGGAATCTTCTCAAAATGAGCACCGATTTCCGCAAGCTTAATCGCCTGGGATTCACGATCGAGCTGACTGCCATCGCCGTCGTGATTCGAGTCCTCGATATTGATTCCAGCACAGCCAATATCGCGGACAACGTCAGCAATCTCGGCGGCAGATAGACCGTAACCTGACTCCAGATCCACGTTGACGCTGGAAGGTGAAACCGCGCGGACGATCCTCCGATTCCAACCCACCATGTCATCAACGGATGTCTGTTCAGCATCACCCCCGCCCAGTACTGCCGCTATCGCAGCGCTGGAGGTTCCAACCACCGAGAATCCGCTCTCTAACGCAACCTGGGCAGAACGAACGTCCCAGACGTTGGGCATCAGCAACGTCGTGCCATCGGACAAGGCCGTGCGAAGCATGTTCATGTCAGCAGCTGTTCCTTCCGGACGGCGAAATGGTTTCGTGTCACGAGCCCTCCTGCGAGAGCCAGTCCACGAATCGAGGGCCGATCACTTCGACGTCTGGCATCGGCAACAAGGCTCCATCACGGAAAGCACGACCGGCAGCGCCCGGCGCACGAACCGGCAATGCCAAGACCTTCTTGTTAGGGAGTGCCTTGGTCATCCGCCACAGAGTCGTGACTTCAGGTCCCGCCACGTCGTAGCCGGGCCCGCAGCGTTCACCGACAACGCAGTCGGCGACCACATCGGCAACCGCGGATAGTGCGATGGGCTGGGTGGTCATCGCCGGGACGACGGCAAACGGTCCGAACCTCAAACGTTCGATGTTCTGGCGTGCGAACTCGTACCAGAGCGTCGAACGCACGATCGTGAGGTTTACGTTCTCGGCGCGGGCAACACGCTCCTGCTCTGCTTTGCCCGCGTAGTAGCCGTTACCGTGCAACTCGGGCTTCGCACAGTTCACGATCGACACCAGGATGTGCTTCGATGCCCCTGCTGCCCGAGCTGCTGCATTGACGGCCCGCGTCGAACGGACGAAGAAGTCGCGGGCGGTCTCCGGATCCTGCGTGAAAATGTCCGTGGCTTCAACCACCACATCAATATTCCCGAGATGCGCGCCGGCATCCGGGAGCAGCACGTCGAAGCCTGTCGAGCGCGAGTGGAGCTGCGCTGGCACTCCTCGGAGGGAGAGCGCGAACTGGACCGCTCTGCCGAGCTTCCCCGCACCTATGACCGCAACGCCCATAATCACACCCGTTTCTCACCTTCCTCTACAAAAGTAAAACCTACTACGATCGTAGAGGCAGCTCGAGGTGAGGACAACATGCAACGACGTCAACTGATTGCTGAAGCAGGCGTCAGACTGATCACCCGCGGCGGAGTACGGGCGTTGACCCATCGCGCGGTCGACCGAGAGGCCTCGCTGCCGCCAGGCTCGACGTCTTACTACGCCCGTACTCATCGCGACCTCGTCATGCTGGTCGTGAAGCACCTCGGAACACAGACACGGACGGACCTCGACAGCTTCTCCCTACCCGCATCGCTGACCGCATCCGAAGCAGCAGCATTGTTGACCACGTTGCTCGACCATCTAGCTAGACGGGCCGACGAGCAGTCGTCCCGCTTCGCGCTGCTGTTCGAAGTCCGCGGCGACGAGGAGTTGCACGCCCTCCACACCCTGGACTCACCGGTCCGCACACTCTTGGCACAGGGGGCAGAGTCCGTCCTGCAAGTCCTCGGGGTCGAGAACCCGTCACACTACGCGGCAGATCTCGTGGGACTCCTCGATGCCCTGATGATGTACCGCCTGGCCGGGGCAGCGCCCATCAACGCGAGAAGCGTAATTCAGGCCTACCTAGACGGGCTCCCACGATGCAACGTCACATAGCGTCTTGAGCTGCCGCGGATATCTCGGACAGTGGGCCCTCTTAAAATGAGGGTTCACTGAAAGTAGAGAACAGCATGACCGCAGCACGTAGGCGTTTCACCCAAGAGTTCAATGAACCGTCCCTGATTTCCTGCCGCTTCCTTTCTGCTGACACGATTTTTCTGCTTGACTTCAACCATAGAAGGGTCGTGTGATGTGTCTTTCTGTGAGTTCTTTGATCGGTACTCACTGACCGTCGCACGGTGGTTCACCACGTTGTTAATCCAACGACTTCAACCCCGGGAATTACACCACACGAGGGGACGCAACCCAGCGACTCGCAGGCCTCGGTTTTAGCATCGGTTGTGCGGACATGGGCGGAGGCGCCGTATGTCTACCTACGGCCGTGGCTTTCGGATTCACGGCGGCGTTGTATCAGCGATAGAAAGCGGATTGGCCATTCTTTTCGTGGAATGCGCCGGTATTAGTGAGACCTCTCAACAAACGCCGCTATTTTGTTCGGAAGAAACTTTGCCATAACAACGTGAAACCCACACTCTGTTAGATTCGATTCGGTCACCACCGGTGACCGGACGCTTTTTCTGGAAGCGTCGCCCGCTTTATGTGAATACCTGGTTTTACAGGCAAAGGTCCGAGGAGGACACTCAATGACTGATAATTCGCTGAACAAGACTGAGCTCGTCGCGAAGGTTTCAGCCGATTCAGGACAGAGCCAAGTCGCAGTAGATGGCATTCTGAACACATTCTTTGCAACCCTCGCTGAGGCCGTGAAGAACGATAGCAAGGTCACCATCCCGGGATGGTTCGGGGTTGAGCGCACTGCAACTGCGGCGCGCACCGGTCGTAATCCGCAGACGGGTGAGGAGATCGCCATTGCCGCGGGTCACCGCGTCAAGCTCACTGCCGGAAGCAAGCTCAAAGCAGCCGCCAAATAAGCTTCCGCCCACCGCACTGCACGTAGAGCGTCGATGCGATCGACGCTCTACAGTGTGTCACTGAGCGGTGTTGGGTTTGACCGTGACGCGCCCCCAACGCGCGGAGTATGTGTGAGCGGACGCGCCGCATTGGACTCCTAGGCAGAACGGATACGTCGACTCACCATAAGTATCGTTTTGAAAAGCGGCGCTAACGAAAGTTTCCTCGTAATGCCTGAAGTCAGCGAAAGATGTCAATCTCTATGAGGCTCTCTTCCGAATGATTCTACGAATCAATTTAGTCGGGCGTCTTGACATGATTTCTGGGGCGGGGATACCGTGAAGAAGGTTACCCACCAGGAGAGTCTGCAGCGAGGATCATAATTGTGAGTGCATCGGGAAAGACACACCAAGCGCCTTCGAACGTGAGCGTGCGTCCACAACGTGAAATGTGGTCCGGGCGGAGAGTGTTCATTCTCGCTGCCATCGGGTCCGCCGTGGGACTGGGCAATATCTGGCGCTTCCCTTACGTTGCCTACGAAAACGGCGGCGGGGCGTTCCTTATCCCGTATCTGGTCGCCCTGCTCACTGCCGGAATACCGCTACTTTTTCTCGATTATGCCATCGGGCACCGATTCCGTGGGTCACCTCCGCTGGCAATGCGGAGACTGCATCCCAAAGCCGAAGCCATTGGCTGGTGGCAAGTAGGAATTTGTTTCGTCATTGCCGTGTACTACGCGGTGATCATTGCCTGGGCTGGCATGTATTTCATATTTTCCTTCACCACCGCTTGGGGCGAGGACGCCGCGGGTTTCTTTACCGGCGAGTTCCTTCAGGTGAGCGATCAGGTGAACCTGGGTTTCGACTTCGTGCCCTCCGTGCTCATTCCGTTGATTCTTGTGTGGGGCGTGGTTATCGCCATTCTGGCTTTGGGCGTGCAAAAAGGGATTGCCCGCTCGTCCATCGTGTTTATGCCGTTGCTGTTGATCATGTTCCTCATTCTGGTCGTCCAAGCGCTGTTTCTTGAGGGTGCCTGGGCCGGATTGGATGCGTTCTTCACGCCGGACTGGACCCGGCTCGGTGACAGTTCTATCTGGGTGGCTGCCTATGGGCAGATCTTCTTCTCGCTGTCGGTGGCCTTTGGGATCATGATCACGTATTCCTCTTATCTGCGGCGGAAAACTGATCTGACCGGTTCCGGGTTCGTCGTCGGCTTCGCCAATTCCGGTTTCGAGCTGCTGGCCGGCATCGGGGTCTTTGCGGCCTTGGGATTCATGGCGGCATCGAGCGGGGTTGGTGTGGACGAAGTCGCTGTCAGCGGTATCGGTCTGGCATTCATTGCGTTCCCGACCATTATTGCGCAGGCGCCGGCGGGCGTTCTGTTGGGAGTGCTGTTTTTCGGTTCGCTTGTGTTCGCCGGTCTAACGTCGCTGATCAGTATCGTCGAAGTCATCATTGCCGCCGTTCAGGACAAGTTAGGCTTGCGGCGGGTGAAGGCAGCGCTGGTCGTCGGCATCCCTATTGCCCTGATATCGATCCTGCTGTTTCCAACGACGACGGGCCTGAACCTGCTCGATGTGACCGATGCCTTTGTCAATAGCTTCGGAATTGTTGCCGTCGCACTGGTAGCCGTGGTGGCGATGTCTGCTGGGTTCAGCGCACTTCCCCGGCTGCGCGAACACGTCAATGCAACGTCCTCGGTCAAGCTGGGCCGCAGTTGGCAGATTTTCATCGGCGGTGTCACTCCGGTGGTCCTGGGTTACATCCTGATCGACACCCTCACCACCAGGATCAGCGAGGGCTACGGCGGTTTGCCGGACTGGTTTGTCGGCGTCTTCGGCTGGGGCATGGTGATTACCTTGGTACTGATCGCCTACCTGCTCTCGAAGATTCCGTGGAGCCATCGATCCGCCGCTTATGAGAAAAATGTCCATGAACCGATCCTCGACGCTGAACTCGATGCGAATGAATCGGCCACGGACAAGGCCAAGGGTGGCGAAATTGGCCTACCCGAAACCGCCGCATCAGGATCTCTAGCCGGGGAAAGGAAGAACCCGTGAGCACCTCCGCGGTCGTCATGATGATCATCGCCCTGTTAGCCGTATGGGGAGGGCTGGGGATAGCCCTGCTCAATCTCAAGCGGCATCCGGAAGCCATCGACGACGAGGAAGCCGACGCCGTTTTGCACGACGGCGCATCCGTGTCGCCACTACGATAAACCCGTGATCCGGAAAGTGACGTTGATTCGCCCGCGGCTGAGTCGGTTCGCCAGATCAGCTGTTCGCGGATAGGTCTTTAGCACGCCCTGCTGCCCGGAGCTGGCCACCTTTGCACGTTGGTGTTTTCTATCCAACTGGCGAGTAGTGCTTGTCCAGGCACCTGGTGTGTAATCGCGTGACATCGTGGACAGTGGATCTCAGAACTTCGTGGACGCTGGGTCTCACGGCTTCGTGCACAGCTACCGTCCTGGCTCACCGAGCACGGCGGGGAGATCAGTCTGGCGCTGGGCGAACTGTGTTTGATACTCCGCGTTCTTGCGTTCCCAGGGCTTCGTCGGGTGGGCCACGCCCACGCCCTGTATGGAGTAGGAGGCAACGTATCGGCCTCGGACGTTTAGCGCGAACATTGGCAGCGGGAATGAGAACACGATCTCAGCGGTGACGGGATCGGTCAGCAAGAACGCGTCGTCGGTGATCGTCCGGTAGAACGAGCGGTCAGCGTACGTCGTCGGCAGGGAGACCTGGTAACCCTGAAAGTAGACCTGCCGGTTGGCTTTGGTGACCTCCACGAGTGACTGATCCGCTGTGTGCGGCCGTGCGTTGTCATCGGGCATAACCTGCCCTGTCTTGGAGATCGTCAACGACGCCCGGTGAAGGTCCGACTGTCGTCGCGAGCGAGCCCGCCGGTACTCCGAGGCTTTCGCTTCCAGCACCGACAGCGGGATCGGCTCGGTCGCTGACGTGTGCTCGAGCAAGTCCCACGCCGCCCGCGGCGTAGCTTGTTCAAGGGCTTGATGCGGTCGGCGGTTGTTGTAGTGCTCCCGGAAACGCTGGATCCGGACACGGAGATGCTCGAGAGTGGCCGGCCGGTCGGCGTTGAGTATTTGCGCTGTTGGGGGCCGGCCTTATTGTCATTCGGGGCCACTGCACAATGCGGCCAGCAGCGCGTCAAGGGGCCACTGAATACTTCCGTTGGGTGCCATCTGCAGTTTTACGAAGGATCAAAACGAAAGTGGTGCTCGAACTCCGCGCCGAGTGCATTACGGGGCGCCCGATCGCACTCGCGCAGGGTATGTCGCGCGAGAGTGTGCTTGCGGTGTTTGGCGGCGTTTATCAAGCCGTGACGGGCACGAGCGTGTGTTCGTGCAGCCTGAATGGGAAGAGTTCATAAGGGGCTCGCCAAGGTGGGGTGACGCGGAAGGAGAGCCAGGCACCTGCGCCTCGGTTCCGGGGTTCACGCCGAGGGGATCGTGGACCGCACCGTGCACAACACTATCTGGGTCGAGACCGGCGGCCACGACATGCGAGAGCACGCCGGCCATGTCAAGGCATAATCCTGTCGCGCGGTCGGGCGTCGCTGGCCCCCGACCGAGCGACAGCCTGGCACCGCAGGGCAATACGGGTGGCTCCCGAAGGCAATATTCAGCGGCCCCCAAACCTGCAAATACTCAGCGTCTAGGAAACGGATCAACGTCTGATGGGAGCGCTCATTCTTGCCCTGTGTGGTGGGCTTACCCGGCAGCCCGCTGATCGGCATGGTGCCTTTCGAAGCCAGATAGATCTCCACGGAGCCGATTCTGCCTGCGCGCAGCTGGTTGAACGCCAGCGAGTTATCCGACAGCACTTCCTGGGGTGCCCCGCATGCGGCGATTGCCCGCTCGAGTACGTCCTTAGCATCAGCACTGTTCTCGTGACGCGAATACGCGTCGGAGCCCACGTCGTATCGGCTTGCGTCGTCGAGCAGTTGATACACCGTGACGGTCTGCCCGTTCGCCAGCCGGTACTCGAACGCGTCCAGTTGCCACAGCGACATCGCCGTCGCGCGCACGAAAGGGATGTAGGACGACTTCGGTCGCTTCCTCGGTGACGCGTCCACCTGCCCGACGCTGGCCAGAAGACGTGCGATCGTCGCCACCGAGGGGACCTTTCCTCCGGGGAACCCGCTGTCCATGGCCGCTTCGTAGTAGATCGATCGGGGACCATAATCCCAGCCATCAGTCTTGAGCTGTTTGCGGATCTTCACCACCTCATTCACGACGACCTGCCCATAACGCCGGGCCGGGACGTTCGGGGCGCGGGAGCGTGGGTGCAGCGCAGCAGCAGCCTCGTGGACAGCTCGTCCGCGGATCTTGTAGAACACGCTCCGAGAGATCTTCAGAGAGCGACAGAACGCGATAATCGACAGCGCGTGAGGCTGGGTCGGGTCGTAATTCATGATCGCGGCACGAGTCTGGGGTGAAAGAGAATTCGTCATTCCATAACTATCACCGCCGCAAGTGTCTCCGATGCTGTGAGACATCGTGTCCACGATGTCATGAGATCGTGTGTCCACGATGCGCTGAGACAGGACAGTCCAGGCACCTGGTAGCGCTGTTCTGACGAGGTGGTAGCAGCCCGGGCTTGGCGCCCGGGCTGACCTGGTGCTATTCCCAGTAGGCCTCCTGCGTGCGGGCGATCGCTGCTCTGGTGGGCCGGTCTGCTGCCACGATCAGTCGAGAGCTCGCTCGAGGCGGGTCCAAGACTGGCCCGCAGGCACGGACGAAGTATGCCCGGCGGGTTCAACTGGTCGTCGCAACACCGGCCTGTTCGGTCAATAGTAGGTGCTCTGCCCACATCTCGGCGGGGGTTCTCCAGCCAAGAATTTTGCGTGGTCGGTTGTTGAGCGTCAGAGCAACGGCGTCGAGTTCATTAGCGCCCCATCGTGCGAGGTCGGTGCCTTTGGGGAAATACTGGCGCAGCAGTCCGTTCGTGTTTTCATTCAATGGTCGTTGCCACGGGCTGTGGGCGTCAGCGAAATAGACGGCAATCCCGGTCGCATGCGTGAATTCCACGTGCTGGGCCAGCTCCTTGCCTCGATCCCAGGTCAATGATTTACGCATCGCCGACGGCAGAGCACCCATCTGGATCACCAGAGCCTTCCTCGTGGCCTCGGCC
The DNA here is from genome assembly GCF_004403505.1 of Cryobacterium sp. TMT1-2-2. Lineage (NCBI taxonomy): Bacteria > Bacillati > Actinomycetota > Actinomycetes > Micrococcales > Microbacteriaceae > Cryobacterium > Cryobacterium sp. TMT1-2-2. Next base: position 14,475 of record NZ_SOGS01000022.1, read on the forward strand.
CCATGCCCAGCCATCGCCGGGCCATTCTTGACCCGCGGCTGCACCCCGTAACCTTCCATCGCCGGCAGGTGGATGAGTATTGTGACTTTGGTCGTGCGTTCCACGAGAGTGCCGATCGCCGACCCATCCGTTCCGATAATGAGGTCACCTTCCTTACGTTGTTGTGGTGGGTGATTTCGGGACTGTCGTAGTGTGTCGATCACCCTCGGGTGGCGGGTATGGCCGTGATCGCCTTGCCGCATAAACGGCTCACTGGGAATGGCCGCCCGCTGCCCGCAGATGACTCGACCGCTGATTGAGAATTGCGACATTGATCGCTGGGTAAGGACGTGCCGGCGCGGTTATCGACAGGGAAACTGCTATCAACGAGACGGAAGGAACATTTAGATGCCAGCAGTATGGGCGGGAATCGATCCNTAGATGCCAGCAGTATGGGCGGGAATCGATCCAGGAAAGCGGGCGCATCATTGCGTCGTGATCGACCAGTCCGGGGAGATGCTTCTCGCCCAACGGATAGATAATGACGAGACCGTGCTGCTTGAAATCATCGCCACGGTCACCGAGATCGCCGATGGGCACGAGGTCGTATGGGCGACGGATCTGAACTCAGGCGGCGCAGCTCTTCTGATTTCCCTGCTGGTCGCTCACGGGCAGCAGCTGCTCTATATCCCGGGCAGAATCATTCACCATGCGGCTGCGACCTACCGCGGTGAGGGCAAGACAGATGCGAAAGATGCCCGAATCATCGCCGATCAGGCACGGATGCGCACCGACCTCCAACCCGTTCACGATGGTGATCAGATCAGCGTCGACCTGAAACTCCTGACCGCTCGACGCCTGAACATCATCCACGACAGGGTGCGCGCAATCAATCGGCTCCGCGCGACCATGCTGGAGTACCTCCCCGCGCTGGAGCGCGCGTTCGACTACTCCACAAGCAAAGCCGCT
>NZ_SOGS01000009.1:0-97288 GCF_004403505.1 Cryobacterium sp. TMT1-2-2
ATGGTACTGCAGGGGGGACCCTGTGGGAGAGTAGGACACCGCCGGACTTAACTTAGAAACACCAGAAAAGCCATCCCTCCGGGGATGGCTTTCCTGCGTTAACAGGCCACCCACGCGGGTGGCCCTGTTTTCGTTAAGCCGCTCTCTTTCGGCCGCGTTCAGTAGCGTTCTCAAGACCCGGGCCGTACGCCTGCGGGGTGACGGCGCATCCGCTGCTCAGCTCAAACACTCGAACTCGGCACCCCGCGAACACCCCGCGAATACCCCGACACCCCGCCTACAACGTGGACGCTGTGCGAGCTGCGACGTGCTGCAGCCGCGGTAAGAGCGGGCGTCTGGCGGAATGGCGTTGCATCTTGATAGGTAGGTTCTCAGCGGGGTTTTGCGCTAGGGATTAGGCTTGGTCTGTCTGTCGAAATGCCGGACTAATTACACAGGAGATACAAGTGAGCCCTTCAGGACCCCGCGACGGCGATTCCCGTAACAACGGTCAGGATGACCGTCGTTCGAACCAGAGTGGCCGACCCTCGAACGGGCGACCTTCCGGTGGCCGTGATGGTGCCAAGCCTCCCTACCGTGGCAACTCCGACCGCCCCCAGCAGGGTGGAGAACGGCCGCCGTATCGCGGTAACTCTGATCGGCCCGCCTATGGCGGCAATGACCGGGCTCCGTACCGTGGTAACTCGGATCGTCCGGCCCAGGGCGAGCGTGCTCCATACCGTGGCAACTCTGACCGCCCCTCCGGTGGCAATGACCGGGCTCCGTACCGTGGCAATTCGGATCGTCCGGCCCAGGGCGAGCGTCCTCCGTACCGGGGAAACTCTGATCGTCCTGCCCAGGGTGACCGTGCCCCGTACCGTGGCAACTCTGACCGACCGTCCGGCGGCAACGATCGTGCTCCCTACCGTGGCAACTCTGACCGCCCGGCGCAGGGCGAGCGTCCTCCGTATCGGGGCAACTCTGACCGCCCGGCGCAGGGCGAGCGTCCTCCGTACCGTGGCAACTCTGATCGCCCGGCGCAGGGCGAGCGTCCTCCGTATCGGGGTAGCTCTGACCGCCCGGCGCAGGGCGAGCGTCCTNTCTGACCGCCCGGCGCAGGGCGAGCGTCCTCCGTATCGGGGTAGCTCTGACCGCCCGGCGCAGGGTGAGCGTCCTTCGTACCGTGGCAACTCTGATCGTCCGTCCGGCTCCAACGATCGCGCTCCATACCGGGGCAACTCTGATCGCCCTGCCCAGGGCGGGGACCGTAAGCCGTGGGCCAAGGATGGCGCACGGCCCGACCGCAGCGATCGGCCGAGCAACGACCGACCGCGCAGCGACAACGACAGCAAGCCGTGGACCCAGCGCGGCGGTTCACCGAACCGTGCCGGTGCCCCGCGCGTCGACGCCGGCAAGAAGCTGTGGACCCGCGACGGCGCTCCGGCCCGTAACGACCGCGATGCCCGCGTCGTCGAAGAGGAGATGACCGAAGAGCAGCGCATGCAGCGTGAGCTGCGTTCGGTGCGTCCCCGTCACGATGACCCCGAGCTTCCCGACGACATCACGGCCAACGACCTCGACCGCATTGCGCGGAACGAGCTGAAGACCCTGACCAAGGAGAACGCCGAGACCGTTGGCCGCCACCTGGCCATGGCGGCACGCGTCATCGAGGAGAACCCGCAGCTCGCCCACCAGCACGTGATGAGCGCCGCCCGCCGGGCCGGCCGAATTGGAGTTGTGCGCGAGAGCCTCGCGATCACCGCTTATGCCACCGGCGACTTCGCCCTGGCCCTGCGCGAACTGCGCACCTACCGTCGCATTTCCGGCTCGAACGACCAGCTGCCCCTCATGGTCGACAGCGAACGTGGCGTGGGCCGTCCCGACCGGGCTCTCGAGCTTGGTCGCTCGGTCGACCGCAGCACGCTGTCCCCGTCCGTACAGGTTGGTCTGGCCATCGCCATGTCGGGGGCACGCCTCGACCTCGGTGAAACGGATGCCGCGCTCGTTGAACTCGAAATTCCCCAGCTCAACCCCAACACGGCCTTCTCCTACAGCCCCGAGCTGTTCGCCGCGTACGCAGAGGTTCTGAGCGAACTCGGCCGCGAGGACGAAGCTGACGAGTGGCTCGAACGGGCCTCTCGCGCTGATGCCGCCCTCGGTGCCTCCGGTGACGATGACGAAACCATCGAAATCGAAGAGATGGAAGAGGACGACGATGACGCCCTCGCCGACTTTGCGGCTGACGCCGGCGATGATGACGACGATGACGAATCGGTCGACGCCGGCGAGGCTGCTCGTGCAGTTGCCGCGGCCGGCCTCGGCGATGCTCCGGTGACGGCCGTTGATCCAGCGTCTGCCGTTGAGGTTGACGACGCCGACGACCAGACGAACGCCGAGGACGACGCTGCGGCATCCGTTTCGCAGGATGACGAAACGGAGCCGGATGCTGCATCGCCGAAAGCCTGAGTCGGCGACGCCACTCGATGGCGTTGACGTGCTGCTGGCCGATCTGGACGGTGTGGTTTATGCGGGTCCGGCGGCGATTCCGTTCGCCGTTGAAAGCCTGAACCGTGCCGCTGACACGATGCGCGTGGGCTACATCACCAACAATGCCTCGCGTACCGACCAGTCAGTTGCCGACCACCTCACCCAACTCGGGCTGAGCGTGGCCGCAGCGGATGTCGTCACCTCTCCCCAGGCAGCCGTGCGGCTGCTCGCTGAGCAGGTGGCACCCGGCTCGAGCATCCTCGTGGTGGGTGGCGACGGTCTGGTCGATGAGGTGGTCAAGGGCGGTTTCGTCGTGACGCGCTCGGCCGACGACAAGCCGGCCGCCGTCATCCAGGGTTTCTCACCCGACGTCGGCTGGGTGCACCTGGCCGAAGCGGCGTTCGCATTGAATGCCGACGGCGTGGGCACCGGAATTCCGTGGATCGCGACCAACACCGACTGGACCATTCCGGTGGCCCGCGGCATCGCTCCCGGCAACGGAACGCTTGTTTCCGCCGTGCACACGGCTGTGGGCCGGCTGCCGCTCGTGGCAGGCAAACCCGAAGCGGCCATCTTTCTGGAGGCGACTCGGCGGTTCAACGCGAAGAACGCGCTCTTCATCGGCGACCGGCTCGACACCGACATTCTCGGTGCCAACCGGGCCGGCATCCCCGCCGTACTCGTGCTCACCGGCATCGACCGGGCCAAACAAGCCCTCGCCGCCGACAAGGAGTCGCGGCCGGCGTTCATCATCGAAAACCTGCAGCAACTGCACGAGCCGTACCCGGAAACGGTGTTCTCCAAGGACGGTTCGACCGCGACGGTGAGCGGGGCCAGCGTGCGGGTGCATGGCAACGACGTGCAAATTCTCAAGGCAGGCGACGGCGGGGTCAACCTGCTGCGCGCGGCCTGCGCCGCGATCTACCGATCCGGGCGGGCGATTTACGGCCTCAACGTTCCGGAGCGACTGTATCTCGAGCAGTAGCCTAGAGCTGTGAACCCCGAACCAGAATCGGTCGATCTCGCGGCGCAACTCGTCGACATCGAGACCCAGCCGCTCGAAGCGCGCGCTGAGGCCTTTGGGCAGCTGCACGAGCAGCTGCGCGAACAACTCGAGAACGCCGACACCGACCAGGCGGGCCAGGCGTGACCGACGCCTCCGTGCCGAATTTTCGCCGAGACCATGAAACAGACCCATTTATGCCCGAGCACGTGAACGACGCTGACCCGACCGATACCGCCCCGCTTGACGGCCCGCCAGAACGGATGCCCGCCTCCCGCCTCGACGCTGCCCTCGCCGATCGTGGCCTGGTTCGGTCCCGAACGGTCGCTGCCAAACTCATCGCCGACGGCCTCGTCACGGTCAACGGAGTGCCGGTCGTGAAGGCCAGCACCAAAGTAGACGCGGACGCCGTTCTCGAGGTGGCCGCGACCGACCACTACGTCAGCCGGGGCGCCCACAAACTCAATGCAGCGCTCGACGCCTTCAACCTCGACGTCAGCGGCCGCACGGCTCTCGACGCCGGAGCGAGCACCGGCGGGTTCAGCCAGGTGCTGCTCGAACGCGGCGCCGCTCAGGTGATCGCCGCCGATGTCGGCCACGGCCAGCTGGCAGCGCAACTGAAGACCGAGCCGCAGCTGTTGCTGGTCGAGGGGTACAACATCCGCTATGCGACCCCGGAAACGCTCGCCGTGGCATCCGGAATCGCGACCCGTCCCGACCTCGTCGTGGCCGACCTGTCGTTCATCTCACTGACCACCGTGTTGCCGGCCCTCGTGGCCACGGCCGCACCCGGCGCCGACTTCGTGCTGCTGATCAAGCCGCAGTTCGAGGTGGGTCGCGGCGGCATTCGCGAGGGCATCGTGCACGATAGGGGCCTGCGCAGCGACTCGGTGGCCGGCGTGCTCTGGGCCGGCTGGGACCTGGGCCTGAAGACCTGCGGCGTCATCGCCTCACCCATCATTGGGGCGGCCGGAAATCACGAGTATCTGTGCTGGATGAGCGCCACGGCCGGCACAAATCCGACAGAATGGATGGACCGGGTCGATTCCGTGGTGGGAGCGTGACGAGATGAGTGACACCCCGCGGTATTTTCTGATTGTGGCGCACACCGGCCGGGCCGACTCGCTCGAGGCCGCCGCGACGGTCTGCGAGCAGCTCATCGCTGCCGGCGCCGTGCCCGTGCTCGCGCTCGATGAGCGGGCCGACCTGCTCGCTTCATCGCCCGAACTGAACGGCCACATTGCCATTCTCGGGGAAACCGTAAAAACCGCCGAGCTCGAGCTGGTCATCGTGCTCGGCGGCGACGGCACCATCCTGCGATCGGCCGAACTCGTGCGCGGCTGCTCGGCACCGCTGCTCGGTATCAACCTTGGCCACGTGGGTTTTCTCGCCGAGAGCGAGCGTGACGACCTCGGCGAGGCCGTGCGTCGAGCACTCAAGGGCGACTACGAGGTCGAAGAACGCCTCGCCCTCTCGGTGCGGGTCAAGGTCGCCGACGAGGTCGTCTACGAAACCTGGGCGCTCAACGAGGTCACCGTCGAAAAAGCCAGCCGCGAACGCATGATCGAGGTCGTCGTCGAGGTTGACGGTCGTCCGCTGTCGTCGTTCGGCTGCGACGGCGTCGTGCTCTCGACCCCGACCGGCTCGACCGCCTACTCGTTCTCGGCCGGCGGCCCGATCGTCTGGCCCGGCGTCGAAGCGCTGCTGCTGGTGCCGCTCAGCGCCCACGCCCTGTTCGCGCGGCCGCTCGTGGTCGGCCCGGAGTCGTCCCTCGCCGTTGAAGTACTCTCCCGTACCGGCGCCCGCGCCGTGCTCTGCGCCGACGGACGCCGCACGCAGGACCTCCCAACCGGCGCCCGCGTGATCGTGCGCCGCTCCACTGTTCCGGTGCGGCTGGCCCGCCTGCACATCGGGCCATTCACCGACCGCCTGGTCAACAAGTTCGACCTGCCGGTCACCGGCTGGCGCGGCCCGGTCGGCCGCGAGTGATCGACGAGCTGTTCATCCGCGACCTCGGCGTCATCGCCGAGGCCACGCTGCCGCTCGGCCCCGGCTTCACCGCCGTCACCGGTGAAACCGGCGCCGGCAAGACCATGGTGGTCACCGCCCTCGGGCTGCTGCTCGGCGATCGAGCGGATGCCGGCACCGTGCGTCAGGGTCAGCCGCAAAGTTTCGTGCAGGGCCGCTGGGTCATCGACCCGGCCAGCGCCGTGGCCGACCGGGTGCGCGACGCCGGGGGAGACCTCGACGGGCCGGAACTGATCCTCGGGCGATCGGTCTCGAGCGAAGGGCGCAGTCGCGCGATGGTCGGCGGCCGTGGCGCTCCGGCGAGCGTACTCGGTGACCTGCGCAACGACCTCGTCGTGGTGCACGGCCAGAGTGATCAGGTGCGCCTGCGCTCCGCCGCCGCCCAGCGCGACGCCCTCGACCGCTTCGCCGGGCTCGATCTCGCCGCCGTTCTCGGCGACTACCAGCACGCCTTCCACCGCTGGCAGGCCAATCAACAGGATCTCGATCGGCTGGTCACGGAGCGCGACCTGCGTGCTCGCGAGGCCGACGACCTGCGCGCTGCACTGGCCGAGATCGAAACGGTCGCCCCGCAGCGCGGAGAGGACGCCGAGCTGGCCGAGCGTGCTGAACGCCTCGGCAACCTCGAAGAGCTGCGCCTGGCCGGCGAGCAGGCCCGTCAGCTCATCTCCGCCGAAGACAACCCCGACGACCTGCCCGACGTCGTTGCCCTGCTCGAAACCGCCAGGCGCGCCCTCGACCGGGTCGCGCCGCACGACGTCGCCCTGCCGTCGTTGGTCGCGGCGATCGCCAACGTCGGTTTCGTCGTCGCCGACATCGCCGCCGAACTGGCCAGCTATCTCGACGGCCTCGACGCCGACGGTGCCCGCGAACTCGAAATCGTGCAGGAACGCCGCGGCGAACTGGGAATCCTCGCCCGCAAGTACCCAGGCGGTCTCGAGGAAGCCATCGAATTTCTGGACACCGGCAGCACGCGGCTGCTCGAGCTCGACTCCGACTCCGAGAGAATCGATGAGCTCAGCGCCGAAGCGGATGCCGACCACACGCTGGTCACCGATCTCGCCGCCGCCCTCACCGCGTTGCGCCTGGCGGCAGCCGTGCAGCTCGGCGCCCGGGTGAGCGCAGAACTCGGCGCGCTGGCGATGCCGGACGCCGTGCTACTCGTGGAGGTGGAACCCGGCCCCGAGTTCACGATCACCGGCAGCGACCTCGTACGCCTGCTGCTGCAGCCGCACGCGGGCGCCGAACCCCGGGCGTTGGCGCGCGGGGCATCCGGTGGCGAATTGTCGCGGGTCATGCTCGCCATCGAGGTCGTCATCAACGCGACCGACCCGGTACCCACCTTCGTCTTCGACGAGATCGATGCCGGCGTGGGCGGGGCCGCCGCCATTGAAATCGGACGCCGGCTGGCCCGACTGGCCGAAACCGCCCAGGTGATCGTGGTCACCCACCTCGCCCAGGTCGCAGCGTTCGCCGGTAACCACCTCAGTGTGGTCAAGGACAGTGACGGATCCGTCACCGCCTCGAGCGTGCGCCAGCTGCGCGGCGACGACCGGGCCGCCGAAATGGCGCGCCTGCTCTCGGGGCTGCCCGACTCGAAGAGCGGCCTCGAACATGCCCGCGAACTGCTCGACCTCGCGAAGCCAAAGTGATCGGCGAAATTCAGGTGATAGCATTGAAGCCCGTGGTGGAAAATATACTTACGGATAGATCAGACGGCACGACCAAGCACATCTTCGTGACCGGGGGTGTGGTCTCCTCGCTCGGTAAGGGCTTGACGGCGGCCAGCCTCGGAAACCTTCTCACTGCACGCGGCCTGCGGGTCGTCATGCAAAAGCTTGACCCCTATCTGAACGTCGACCCGGGAACGATGAACCCGTTCCAGCACGGCGAGGTCTTCGTGACCGACGACGGCGCGGAGACCGACCTCGATATCGGGCACTACGAACGTTTTCTCGACATCAACCTCGGCCAGTCGGCCAACGTGACGACCGGGCAGATCTACTCGCAGGTCATCGCCAAGGAACGCCGCGGCGAATATCTCGGCGACACCGTGCAGGTCATCCCGCACATCACCGACGAGATCAAGCGTCGCATGCGCCTGCAGGCCAGTGACGATGTGCGCCCCGACGTGATCATCACCGAGGTCGGCGGCACCGTCGGTGACATCGAAAGCCAGCCGTTCCTCGAGGCCGCCCGCCAGGTGCGCCACGAACTCGGCCGCGGCAACGTTTTCTTCGTGCACGTTTCGCTCGTGCCGTTCCTCGGCGCGGCCGGCGAGCAGAAGACCAAGCCCACTCAGCACTCCGTCGCGACGCTCCGCTCGATCGGTATTCAGCCCGACGCCCTCGTACTGCGCAGCGACCGGCCGGTCTCTGAGTCAAACAAGCGCAAGATCGCTCTCATGTGCGACGTCGACGAAGACGCCGTCGTCAACGCCGTCGACGTTGCGTCGATTTACGAGATCCCGACCATGCTGCACGACCAGGGTCTCGACAAGTACATCGTCAACGCCCTCGGCCTCGTGGCCGACGTCGTCGACTGGTCCGGCTGGGAGAACCTGCTCGAAGCCGTACGCCACCCCAAGCACGAGGTCACGATCGGTCTGGTCGGCAAATACATCGACCTCCCGGATGCCTACCTCTCGGTTACCGAGGCGCTGCGAGCCGGCGGATTCGCCAACCAGAGCAAGGTCAAGATCGTCTGGATCGGCTCCGACGATTGCGAAACCGACGAGGGAGCGGCCCGCCTGCTCGGCGAACTCGATGGCATCTGCGTGCCGGGCGGCTTCGGCATCCGCGGCATCGAGGGCAAGCTCGGCGCCCTCAAGTTCGCCCGCGAAAACGGCATCCCGGTGCTCGGCCTGTGCCTCGGCCTGCAGTGCATGGTCATCGAATACGCCCGCAACAAGGCCAACCTGCCTGGAGCATCCTCGAGCGAGTTCGACCCGGAAACCGAGTTTCCGGTCATCGCGACCATGGAAGAGCAGGTCGAGATCATCGCCGGAGGCGACCTCGGCGGCACCATGCGCCTCGGCCTCTACCCGGCCACCCTCGCCGAGGGGTCCCTCGTCGCCGAACTGTACGGCGAAAACTCGGCGTCCGAACGTCACCGTCACCGCTACGAGGTCAACAACGCCTTCCGCGACCAGATCGCCCTGGCCGGCCTGTGGTTCTCCGGAACCAGCCCCGACCGCCACCTGGTCGAATACGTCGAGCTCAAGCGCGAGGAACACCCGTTCTACGTGGGCACGCAGGCCCACCCCGAGCTGCGGTCACGACCGAACCACGCGCATCCGCTGTTTCGCGGCCTGATCAAGGCCGCGCTCGACCGCCAGCAGGCCAGCCGCCTGTTCGAGGTGAAAGAAGAACTCAGTGCCTGAACTAGAGGATGACGTCGCGCCGGTCGACGTGACCGCGAGCGACATCGTCTATGACGGCGCCATCTGGAACGTGCGTCGCGATAGCTTCGACTACAACGGCGCGAGCATCACCCGCGAGTACCTCGACCACCCCGGCGCGGTCGCCGTACTCGCCCTCGACCAGCAGGACCGGGTGCTGCTGATCAAGCAGTACCGGCACCCGACCGGCCTGCGCGGTTGGGAACTGCCGGCCGGACTGCTCGACGTGAGCGGCGAGAACGCCGTCGTCGGCGCGAAGCGCGAGCTGGCCGAAGAAGCGGATGTCGTCGCTTCCGAGTGGGCGCTGCTCACCGAGTTCTATACCTCGCCCGGCGGCAGCAACGAAGCGATTCGGGTCTACCTCGCCCGGGGCATCTCGGCGGTTGCCGCGTTCGCCCGTACCCACGAAGAAGCCGATATCGAACTGCGCTGGGTTCCGCTGGACGAGTGCGTCGACGCCGTGCTGGCCCGTCGCATCTCCAACCCGATCCTGATCGTGGCTGTTCTGGCCGCGCAGGTGGCGCGTTCACGCGGGTGGAGCACGCTGGCGGCGGCCGACCTGCCGTGGCCGCGGCATCCGCTCAGCATTCATTCGCGCAGCAGTCACACCGCCGCCTGAACATGTCGATCGCCACGGCGGTGGATGGGTATCTGCGGCACGTGTCGGTCGAGCGCGGTCTCGCGGCGAACACCGTCGCCGCCTACCGCCGTGATCTCGGGCTGTACACGGCCTGGCTTGGGGCAGATTCGGCTGAGGGTGCGCCGCGGCCGATCACCGACCTGCGCGACGTCACCCGTGCGCACATCTCGGCCTTCGTGCAGTACCTCGGACTGCGCCCGGAATCGCCGCTGACGGCGGCTTCCATCGCCCGCGTTCTCTCGACCGTGCGCGGGTTTCACCGGTTTCTGCAGGGTGAGGGCCTCGTCGAAACGGATGTTGCGCACGACACCAAACCGCCCAAACTGGCCCTGCGCCTGCCCAAGGCGATCTCGATCGACCAGGTCAGCGCGCTGCTCGCGGCCACCGACGGCGACGATCTGCAGCGCCTGCGCGACAAAGCCCTGCTCGAACTGCTCTACGCTACCGGCGCCCGGGTGAGCGAGGTAGTCAACCTCAACGTCGACGACGTGCTCGTGGAGGAGTTCGACTCGGTGCGCCTGACCGGCAAGGGCGACAAACAGCGCATCGTGCCGGTCGGCAGTTTCGCGCGCGCCGCCGTCTCCGATTACCTGGTGCGAGCTCGGCCGATGCTGTCGGCTCGCGGACGCTCGACGCCGGCCCTGTTTCTCGGGCTGCGCGGGCAGCGGGTGAGCCGGCAAAACGCCTGGCTGATCATTCGCGCTGCCGCCGAACGCGCCGGGCTCACCGTGCCCGTCTCGCCGCACACCCTGCGACATTCCTTTGCGACACACCTGCTCGCCGGAGGGGCCGACGTGCGCGTGGTGCAGGAACTCCTCGGCCATTCCTCGGTCGCGACCACCCAGATCTACACGCTGGTCACGGTGGACACCCTCCGCGACATGTACACCCTCGCCCACCCCCGAGCGCGTTGATCAGGGGGCACAGCGGCGATCCTTGCGGCGACGGGCCGAACACTCGCTACAATCGACCAAGTGATGGGTGCAGGACAAATCAAGGACGGGCCAGTGACGCGTAAGTTGAGCGAGCGAATTTCGCTACCCGGTTTCGACGATATGCCGGTCGGTCCGACCGGACGAGAAAAACACGAATTCGCCGAACCGGAGCCGCTGAAAAGCCACGGTCCGGCCCGCATCATCTCCCTCTGCAACCAGAAGGGTGGCGTCGGCAAGACCACGACGACCATCAACCTCGGTGCCGCCCTGGCCAGTTACGGCCGCCGCGTGCTGGCCGTCGACTTCGACCCGCAAGGCGCCCTCTCGGCCGGCCTCGGCGTACCCACCCACGATGTCACCACCATCTACGACCTGCTGCTGAACGGCAAGGTCGACCCGAAAGACGCGATCCAGCAGACCTCGGTCGAGGGACTCGACGTTATCCCGGCCAACATCGACCTCTCCGCCGCCGAGGTGCACCTGGTCAATGAGGTCGCTCGCGAGCAGATCCTGGCCCGCGTGCTGCGCAAGGTGTCGGCCGACTACGACGTCATCCTGATCGACTGCCAGCCCTCGCTCGGCATCCTCACCGTGAACGCCCTCACCGCGAGCCACGGCGTGCTGATCCCGCTCGAGTGCGAATTCTTCGCCCTGCGCGGCGTCGCCCTGCTCATCGAAACCATCGACAAGGTGCGCGACCGACTCAACCCGGCCATCGAACTCGACGGAATCCTCGCCACCATGTACGACTCCCGCACCCTGCACTCCCGCGAGGTACTCGAGCGCGTCGTCGACGCCTTCGGCCACAGCGTGCTCGAAACCGTCATCGGCCGCACCGTGAAATTTCCCGACGCGAGCGTCGCCGGGGTTCCCATCACCGACTTCGCGCCCGAGCACGCGGCCGCTAAGGCCTACCTACAGGTGGCCCGCGAACTGATCCACCGTGGCGCAGTCGCCTAGCGCGGCCGAGAAGCCCGCGTTTTCGGTCGCCCTCGGCAACTTCGAAGGCCCGTTCGACCTGCTGTTGAAACTGATCACGCGGCACGAACTCGACATCACCGAGATCTCGCTCAGCCGGGTCACCGACGAGTTCATCTCCTACCTGCGCGGCCTAGATGCCAACGAAGAACTCGACCAGGCCACCGAGTTTCTCGTCGTCGCCGCCACACTGCTCGACCTCAAGGTGGCCGGACTGTTGCCGCAGGGTGAACTTGTCGACGCCGAAGACGTGGCGCTGCTCGAAGCCCGCGACCTGCTGTTCGCCCGCTTGCTGCAATACCGCGCCTTCAAGGAAGCCGCGGGCTGGTTCACCGGTCAGCTCGACGTGGAGACCCGCCGGCACGTGCGGTCGGTGCGGCTGGAGGAGAAGTACCGTCAGAAGACTCCCGAGCTGGTCTGGACACTCTCCCTCGCCGATTTCGCCGCCCTGGCCGCCGTGGCCCTCGCACCGCGCGAGCTGCCCGTTGTGGGCCTCGACCACCTGCACGCGCCGCTGGTCAGCATCCGCGAACAGGCCGCCTACGTCGTCGCCATGCTGCAGTCGGGGGAGCCGGTCTCGTTTCGGCAGCTCATCGCCGGGGCCGACCTGAAGGGCGTCATCATCGCCCGCTTTCTCGCGGTGCTCGAGCTGTACCGTCATGGTGCCCTCTCCTTCGATCAGATCGAGCCCCTCGGCGAGCTCACCCTGCGCTGGAGCAGCGACTCTTGGTCCGATGAAAACCTGGCATCCCTCGGAGCCGACTATGACAATTAGAAACCCGACCACCGACACGCGATCGCGCGCCCCGCAAACGGATGCCGCAGCATCCGTTTCGCCAGCGGCCAGCGACCTCGACCGCCAGCTCGAAGCCGTGTTCATGGTCGCCGACGAACCGCAGGGCCTCGTGCACCTCGCGACCGCCGTGGGGCGGCCGGTCGCTGAGGTAGCGGCATCCGTTGCGCGGCTGGTGGCCGATTTCGACGGCATCAGCAGCCCCGACGGTAGGAAAGCGGTGCGCCGCGGTTTTGAGCTGCGCGAGGTCGCCGGTGGCTGGCGCATCTACGTGCGTGCAACGCACGATGAGCTCGTGACCGACTTCGTGCTGACCCAGAATCCCAGCCGGCTCAGCCAGGCGGCGCTCGAAACCCTCGCTGTGATCGCCTACAAGCAGCCGATCAGTCGCGGCCAGGTCGCCAGCATTCGCGCCGTCAACGTCGACTCCGTCGTGCGCACCCTGCTCGGTCGCGGCCTCGTCACCGAGGCCTTCACCGACAGTGAAACCGGCGCGATCAACTACGCCACCACAGACTTGCTGCTCACCCAGCTCGGAATCAACTCGCTCGACGAGTTACCCCACCTTTCGCCGTTGCTCGACGGCGGCACCGACGGATTCGAGGATCTACTTTGACCGACAACACCCCCCAGGACCAAGCCCCGCGCGACCCCAACTTCAACCCGGAGGCCGCAGCCGACGGCGTGCGCCTGCAGAAGGTGCTCGCCTCAGCCGGCGTCGCCAGCCGCCGCGTCTCCGAAGACCTCATCACCTCCGGCCGTGTGCGGGTGAACGGCAAGGTCGTCACCGAGCTTGGCCGCCGGGTACACCCCGAAACCGACCAGGTCGCCGTCGACAACGTGGCCGTGCAGCTCGACACCACCCGCCGCTACCTCATGCTCAACAAGCCGGTCGGCGTTGTTTCCTCGATGCAGGACGAGAGCGGACGCCCCGACCTGCGCGAATTCACCGACCAGTTCGACGAACGACTGTTCAACGTTGGGCGCCTCGACGCCCAGACCAGCGGCCTGCTGATTCTCACCAACGACGGTGACCTCGCCCACGTGCTCGCCCACCCCTCCTTCGGCGTCTCCAAGACCTACATCGCCAAGGTCGAGGGCCGCGTCTCACCGCAGACCATCGGGCAGCTGCAGAGCGGCATCGAACTCGACGACGGCCCCATCCACGCCGACAAGGCGCGCATTCTCACGAGCCCTCCCGGCGGCGGCTACAGCATGGTCGAACTCACCCTGCACTCCGGTCGAAACCGCATCGTACGACGGATGCTCGACGCCGTCGGTCACCCCGTGGTCGACCTGGTACGTCGCCAATTCGGACCGTTGAACCTCGGAACCCTGCAGCAGGGAGCCGTACGCGAACTCACCCGCGAAGAACTCGGCCAGCTGCTCACCGTCTCCCGGCAGGCGCCGAGCGCGCGGCCCGAAGCTAACTAAGGACTGACGCATATGGGGGAAAGCCGCCTCGTCGGCCCGGTGCGCATCGTCGGCGTCGGTCTGCTCGGAACCAGCATCGGCCTCGGACTGCGGGGCCGCAAGATCGAGACGATCCTCGCCGACGCGTCACCGACGAACCTCGCCATCGCGATCGACTACGGTGCCGGCCGCGCCGCGAAGGACGGCGACCTGCCGCAGCTGATCGTGGTCTGCGTGCCGCCCGACGTGACCGCCGAGATCGTCGCCCGCGAACTCGAGGCGTACCCGGGAGCGATCGTGACGGATGTCGCGAGCGTCAAGCTGGCCCCTCTCGCCGAGCTGCGCGAGCGCGGCGCGGACATCAGCCGGTACATCGGGTCGCATCCGCTCGCCGGTCGGGAGAAGGGCGGCCCGCTGTCCGGCCGCGCTGACCTGTTCATCGGCCGACCCTGGGTGGTCGCCGCGCACGACGCGATCAGCTACCAGCAGGCCGGCGCGATCGACGACCTCATCCTCGACCTCGGCGCTATCCTGGTCGAAATGACGCCCGAGGAACACGACCTCGGCGTCGCCCTGGTCTCGCACGTACCGCAGGTCATCTCCACCCTGATGGCCCGCCGCCTCACCGGGGCCGCACACTCCTCGCTCAACCTGGCCGGCCAGGGCCTGCGCGACGTGACCCGCGTCGCGGCGAGCGACCCCGACCTGTGGGTACAGATCCTCGGAGCCAACGCCGGCCCGGTGCGGGACGTCTTGCTGGCTTACCGCGACGACCTCGACCGGTTCATCGATGCCCTCGAAGACCCTGCCGCACCAGGTTCGCAGCGCAAGGTCGCCGAGGAACTCGCCGGCGGCAATGCTGGGGTGGCCCGCCTGCCCGGTAAACACGGCCAGGACCGCCGGTTCTCATCGATGGTCGTCATGGTCAACGACCGGCCCGGCCAGATTGCCCGGCTGCTCAACGACATCGGTGAGCTCGGCGTCAACCTTGAAGACTTACGCTTGGAACACTCGCCGGGCGCCCAGATCGGTCTCGCCGAAATCTCCGTCCTGCCCGAGGCCGTCATTTGCCTCACCGAAGAGCTGGCCGCCCGCGGCTGGCGGATTGCTGGTTGACTTTCATGGCCCGTCACACCCTCCCCACCCTCGTTGCCATCGATGGGCCGGCCGGAAGCGGCAAGTCGAGCGTGAGCCGAGCGGTCGCACGTCGCCTCGGTTTCGCCTACCTCGACACCGGCGCCGCCTACCGCGCGCTGGCCTGGCTGGCGCTCGACCGGAAGACCGATCAGACCCAAGCGGATGCCGTCACCGCGCTGCTCAAAGACTTCGACTATTCGATCGGTACCGACCCGGACGAATACTTCGTCACGGTAGGGCAGACCGACGTGACCGACGCCATCCGCTCGCCCGAAGTCAGCGCCGCCGTCAGCGCTGTAGCCCGGGTTCCCGCGGTGCGTGAGGCCCTCACCGAACTGTTTCGGAGCCTCGCCGCGAACGTCGATCGGCCCGGCGTGGTGGTCGAAGGGCGCGACATCACGACCATCGTCGCCCCCAAGGCCGAGGTACGCATTCTACTCACGGCATCCGAGGAGGCTAGAATGGCTAGACGCTCTGCGGAAATAACGACCCAATCGGCCCAAACCGTGGCAGAACAGCTGCGATCACGTGATCGCGCTGACTCACAGGTTGTCGATTTCATGAGCGCTGCAGACGGTGTGATAACCGTCGACTCCACCCATCTCGACTTCGAGCAGACCATTGACGCGGTCATCGACGTCTACCACACACGCACGAAGCGGGCTTTGAATGAGTAACGAATACGACGACACGAGCACTGCGCTCGACACCGAGCTGGCCGAACGACTCGCCAACCTCGATGAGGAACTCGCCACGCGGCGTTCCGCCGCGCTGCGCACGGACCTCGACAACTACGACCTCGACGAGGAAGACCTCGACGTACTGCAGACCGTCACCGACGACCCCGACGCGATCCAGTACCTGCCGGCCGTGCCGGTGATCGCCATCGTCGGCCGCCCGAACGTGGGCAAGTCGGCGCTGGTCAACCGCATCCTCGGCCGCCGTGAGGCCGTCGTCGAGGACACCCCCGGCGTCACGCGGGACCGCGTGGCCTACAAGGGCGAATGGCACGAGCGCAAGTTCAGCCTCGTCGACACCGGCGGGTGGGAGCCCGACGCCAAGGGAATCGACGCCTCCGTCGCAGCCCAGGCCGAGATCGCCATCGACCTCTCCGACCTGGTCATGTTCGTCGTCGACTCCAACGTGGGCCCAACCTCGACCGACGAGGCCGTCGTGCGCATGCTGCGGAAGTCCGGCAAGCCGGTCTTCCTGATCGCCAACAAGGTCGACGACGTGCGCCAGGAGCCCGAAGCGGCCAGCCTGTGGTCGCTCGGCCTCGGCCAGCCATGGCCGGTCTCCGCCCTGCACGGTCGTGGTGTAGCCGACCTGCTCGACGCGATTCTGCTCGTGCTGCCCGAAATCTCCAACGTCGCCAAGCAAGAGGTCGGCGGCCCGCGCCGCGTCGCCATTCTCGGCCGCCCGAACGTCGGCAAGTCCAGCCTGCTCAACAAGGTCGTGGGCGAGGAGCGCGTTGTTGTCAACGAACTCGCCGGCACGACCCGCGACCCGGTCGACGAGCAGGTCGAACTCGGCGGCAAGGTCTGGCGTTTCGTCGATACCGCCGGCATCCGCCGTCGTGTGCACCTCTCGCAGGGTGCTGACTTCTACGCCTCGCTGCGCACCAGCGCTGCCCTTGAAAAGGCCGAGGTCGCCGTTGTGCTGCTCGACGTGACCGAGGTCATCAGCGAGCAGGACATTCGCGTCATCGACCTCGTGATCGAGTCGGGCCGCGCACTCGTGCTCGCGTTCAACAAGTGGGACCAGATCGACGACGACCGTCGCCGCTACCTCGAGCGTGAGATCGAGCAGGACCTGGCCCACGTGGCCTGGGCCCCGCGCGTGAACATCTCGGCGAAGACCGGTCGCCACATGGAGAAGCTGGTTCCGGCCCTCGAGCTCGCGCTCGAGTCGTGGGACACCCGCATCGCCACCGGCAAGTTCAACGCCTTCCTGGCCGAGCTCGCCGCAGCCCACCCGCACCCCGTGCGAAGTGGCAAACAGCCGCGCATCCTATTCGGCACCCAGGCTTCGAGCCGCCCGCCGACATTCGTGGTGTTCACCACTGGGTTCCTCGACCCGGGCTACCGTCGCTACATCCAGCGTCGCCTGCGCGAGATCTACGGCTTCGAGGGAAGCCCGATCAACCTCAGCATGCGGGTGCGCGAGAAGCGTAAACGCTAAATTCGCAGAATCCAAGCGGCCGGTCCTGTTAGCGCAGGTCCGGCCGCTTTTTTGGGCGCCGAATGCCCGTCGCGCCAGCGAAGATGAGGTCACTCGATTTGCATGCGAACCCTAAGTGGGCAAAGCTCATTGAGTACAATGTGGCCCTCTACGGCTGATCACCCGCACGTTCCCGGACTTGTGCGCGACAAAGAATATACGTAACCAACTAATGACATTGAGAAATATCCGCACGTCCATCCTTAAACACAACTCAAGCACAACCACTCGGCCTGTCACCGACGTCCGCCCACGCCGGGAACCACGATTGGTCATTCTGGCCGCCGTCGCGGTGTCGGCGTTCGCCCTTTCCGGCCTCACCGCTGTTCCGGCCTTTGCCGGGAACGGAAGCGGAAGCGCCGACTCGACAAGCACCTCGATCGATATCCCGGCTGGCCGGAGCATCACCGCTCAGCTGGGCACAGTGCCCTCCGGCGTGAAATCCGTCGATGTGAAGTTCTTCACGTCCGAGGTCACGGCCAGAAGTCAGGTGAAAATTGCTGTCGGCGCAGAGGACACGCAAACGTATTCGTTCACGGCACCCGTGGGTACCAGTGCAACCAAGACGGTCACGGTTCCCGTGACGACGCAGACAAACGGCGCCGTAACCCTGTCCAGTAGCGTCGCCGACGTCAGGTTGAACCTCGAACTGGCCGGTTTTGAACGCGGCGCAACGGAGCCCACGCCCGCACCGACTCCGGAGCCCGCGCCGACTCCGGCTCCCACACCGTCAACCGAGCCGACTCCGGCTCCCACACCGTCACCCGAGCCGACTCCGACACCGGGTGGCATACCTGGTGCCTCCAACACGGGTGTTCCGTCCGGAACCACACTGACCGTGCACCATGGCGACATCAATGTCACGACGGCCGGCACAGTTCTCGACGGCCTCGACATTCGTGGTCTGGTCAAGATCAGCGCGGCCAACGTCACCATCAAAAATTCCATCATTCGTGGTCGCACCATGAACGGCCCGGGCGCCCTCATCAACAACCTCGGCGGCTTCAGAAACCTCGTCGTGACCGACACCGAGCTGTCCCCGAGCACCGCTTCGCCCGATGCCAACGGAATCTACGGCTATAACTTCACGGCAACGCGCGTGAACATCAATAACGTCATCGATGGCATTCACATCACGGGAAGCAATGTGAGCCTGCAGGACTCCTGGATCCACGACCACATGCATTACCGCAATGACCCGAATCAGGGCGGTTCGCCCAGTCACGACGACTCCATCCAGGTTCAGTCTGGCAATAACATCACGGTCGCCGGCAACCGCCTGACCGACTCGCACAGCGCCGCCGTACAAATCACTCAGGACCGCGGAACGGTATCCAACTTCACCTTCGCCGACAACTTCGCCAATGGCGGGGCCTGCACCGTGAACATTGCCGAAAAAGCCTATGGCCCCCTCCAAGGCACGATCATCAAGGACAACACCTTCGGCAAAGACACCAAGGTCGCCAACTGCGCCGTGATCGCCAAAACCACCACCAAGATCGACTTCCAACGCAACTACTACACCGACAACACCACCGTCGTCATCAAAAAAGGCTAACAAGCACCGGTAAACCCACTCGAATTCCCTCACGGGACCAGGCGGGCCCCACGCACACAGCGTGAGGCCCGTCCTTGGTGCATGCTCGGCAGCATGCGCATATTGAGTCTGATGTATACCTAGGTCATCGATAGAAGGAGCGCCATGACCACTACGAGTGCTGGCCAGAAGCGTGTGCGCCTGGCCGCCGACCCGGCTGATTTCGCTCGGCTCGGCCTCAACCCGCTCAGCACGGCGCAATTCGAAGACGGTCTGCGCACCGACCCGAACCGCCGTGGGTCGTACGAGTGGTGGTATTTCGACGCGAGTCTCGACGATGGCGCCAAGCTCGTCGTGGGCTTCTATACGAAGAACCCCGCGACGCCGGGCACCCGCCTGGCTCCGTTCGTGAACATAAACCTCGACCTGCCCGATGGACGGTCGTTCGAGAGGACTTTCGCGGCCGATCCCGAGCAGTTCAGTGCCTCCACCGACGGCTGCGATGTGCGCATCGGCGACAATCGTTTCAGCGGTGATCTACAGACCTACCGGGTGAGCGCATCCGTCGAGAACATCACGGTGAACGTGACGCTCAGCGGCACGGTGCCGGCCTGGCGGCCGGCGACCGGCTACGAGATGTTCGCGCGCAACGGCGTGGAGAAGACGTTCGCCTGGTTTGTGGCGGTGCCGAACGGGCGCGTCGACGCCGAGTACTCGGTCGACGGGCAGGTCGTCAAAACCACAGGGGTTGGCTACCACGATCACAACTGGGGCGATGCGCCTCTGCGTGAACTCATGCACAACTGGTATTGGGGACGCGCGCAGGTGGGGCCGTACAGCCTGATCGCCGCGCACATCACTGCCGAAAAGGCCTACGGCTACGAGCCGCTCACCACCCTGCATCTCGCCCGCGATGGTGTTGTCGTGGCCGACGACGGCACCAAAGTGGCGGTCACGACCGACCGTATCGGCATCGACGCTCCCACTGGTAAGCCGGTAGCGGATATCCTCACCTACGACTACCGCGCCGGCCCCGACCGCTTCACCATCACCTTCGAACGGGAGGAGACGCTGCTGCGCACACGATTCATCGACGTCGTGCCGCCGGCCGCGAAGCTGCTCGCGCGCCTGATGCGGTTCGACGCAGCCTACCTGCGTTTTACCGGAACCCTGGCTCTGCGCCGGTACCTCGACGATGTTCTGGTCGAGGAATACACCGAGACCAAGGCGCTCTGGGAGCTCATGTACCTGGGCAAGACCCGCCTTCCGGTGACCTGAGGGTTGTTCGCATGGCCGCAGCGCGCCCCGCAGGATCTGGGCCAGTGCGCGCGAGTTCCGCCTGGCGCGCAGCGGCGCAACTCCCGCGAAACTCTACGACGGAGTCTGCATCCCAGACGACTTGTGACGCCTTAAAGAATTGTGCCTCCCGCAGCCGGTCGGATTTGCTGAGCGAAGGACAAGGTCGATTTCATGCGAATCGAGACCTGTAGTTCGAAAGTGATTCGCATCACTTTCGAACTACACACCTGCGGAAATAGATGAGGTTCGCTGCGACCAAACTGCCATCCAGCGAGTCGACCACGTCCGTCCTCGCATGAAATCCTCGCGCCCGTGCCGGACATGCCTCAGTATGAGAGTTGTGACCGACACCGAGCGCGAAAAGCGGATGCGCAACCTGGTCGTGCTGGTCGGCGACCCTGTGCGCCACTACCTGCACCGCCGCACCGACGCCGCAACGGCCGACGACGTGATCGGCGACACCCTGCTCGTGTGCTGGCGCCGCCTCGACGAGGTTCCCGACGATGCCCTCCCCTGGGCGATCGTCGTCGCTCGACAGTGCCTCAGCAACGCCCAACGCGCCGAGCGTCGCCGCACGCGTCTCATCGGCCGCATCATCGCCATCGACCCTCCGCCGGCCGTTACGGACGAGAACCCCGCAGCATCCACCGTCGATGAAGGCACCGCCGTGGCGGCCCGCGTGACCGCAGCCCTCGCCGGCTTGCGTCGAAACGATGCCGAGATCCTGCGGCTGTGGGCGTGGGACGAGTTGACGAGCCCGCAGATTGCCGTTGTGCTCGGCATCAGCGCGAACGCAGCGGCGATCCGGCTGCACCGCGCGAAGGCGCGCCTCAAGCAGGAGCTACTGAAATCCGGCCACTCGACCGGACATATAACTTACGACGAAGGGAGCGAAGATGCACGACGATGACCGTGCGCTGCGCGATCAGCTGCGCGCCGCCGATCCGGCCCGCGCGCTGCCCCCTGCCTCGCCGACGTGGCTCGACCACAGAATGGAGCAGATCATGACCGACCAATCCTCACCCACCACGACCGCCACGCCCGAGACGCCACGACGCGCGTTCCGGCGGTGGATGCCGGTGGTCGGCGTCGCCGCCGGCCTCGCCATCGCCGCTGCAATCGTCGCGCCTCTCGTTCTCGGTGGCCCGGAACCCACCGTCGAGTCGCTGCAGCCTCCCATGGGCGGAGGCCTGGCGAGTGGCAGCTGCCTCCCGCTTGAGCCTGCGACCGTCGCGGCGCAGGAGCAGGCGTTCGCCGCGACGGTGCTGCAGATCCAGGGCAACACCGTTGTTCTGGAGGTCACGGAGCGCTTTGTCGGCGACGTCGCCGACCGCGTGGAGGTGGCGCAGGTCGACACGATGACCTCCGACTTCTCAGGCGTGCCCTTCGAGGTCGGCCAGAGCTACCTCGTCGGCGCAATCGATGGAACGATCACGGGATGCGGCGTGACCGGGGCCGACAGTGCCGAGCTTCGCGCGGTCTACGACGCAGCGTTCCCGGGCTGATCCGGGCTCGCGAGAGCGGTCGGGAACGCTGCGTGGTATCGTCCCATCGGCGTCAGACGGTGGGGAGAGGCTCACACAGCATCCGGTTGAACGAGAAATCGCTCCGGGTCGATTCAGGTGGGTACATGATGGGCGTTTGCTTGATCCTGAACCGCAACGATGGCCATAACTTGTTGTCGCGAGCGTCGGCCGCCACAGCGAGAATCACCTAGTACATAATTTTTCGGGTTCAGGCTTCCTCTGCACCAGTAAGCGCGGTCTACCCACCCGACATCGTTTTACGCCGACCATCGCGAGTTCTGGCACTACATGGACCTGATTGTCGATCCTGTCTCTATCTGCCCGAAGAAGGTTAGCTCCTCGTCGAACAACAGTCCCTACTGTTCACCCTCGCCGACATGGAGACCGAGCTGCAAGCGGCGAGAGGACTGCTTCGACGCGCGGCCTGGCGTCGGCGGCGGACTTCGCGATCGCCGAACCAATTCTTGCCACGATGGGGGCGCGCATCGTGCACTGCGGCGACCCGAGCGCCGGACAAGCCGCAAAGATCTGCAACAACATGATCCTCGGCATCTCAATGATCGCCGTCAGCGAAGCATTCGTGCTCGGTGAAAAACTGGGCCTCACCCACCAGGCGCTCTTCGATGTCGCGTCCACGGCATCCGGTCAATGCTGGGTGCTGACCACCAACTGCCCCGTTCCCGGCCCGGTATCCACCAGCCAGGCCAAGCCCGGACGCAGCGGAGCGACTTACCAATCCACGGCTCGTCACTCACGGGAGCTCACAGCGCGGGTATCGGAATTTCTCGGACAGCATGGCCCTTGTACCAGCTATGACTACTATCGCAATCATCGGAGCTGGCTCAGGACTCGGGGCCGCCGTCGCGCGGCGATTCGGGGCCGAAGGCTTCACCGTCGCGCTCATCGCCCGCCACCAGGGACGCGTAGATGCCCTCGCCGCCGAACTGCTGGCCGAGGGCATCTCAGCACACGGCTTCGTCGCCGACGTGCGCGATCCGACCTCCATCACCCGCACTCTCGAACAGGTCGCAGAAACTCTCGGCCCGATCGAGGTACTGCAATACAGCCCGTTGCCGCAGAAGGACTTCATGCGCCCGGTTCTGGAGACCACTCCCGCCGACCTCGTTGGCCCAATCGAGTTCTCCATCTACGGACCCGTCGCCGCCGTGCATCAGGTCCTCCCCGGCATGCGTTTCCTCGGCGCTAACCGCGGCACCATCCTCTTCGTCAACGGCGGATCCGCCGTGACCCCGGGCCGCAATGTCACCGGCACGTCAATCGCATTCGCTGGACAGGCCGCCTACGCACAGCTGCTCAACGAGGCCCTCGGAGAAGAAGGAATCCAGGTCTCCCAGCTCATCATCGGCGGCCGCATCATCGCCGGCGATCCCGAGAAGGACCCGTCAGTGCTCGCTGAGCACCTCTGGAACCTCCACAGCCGTCGCGATCGCTTCCGCCACCAGATCAGCGCTGACTAGAAAGCGTCGTTCACTGTCAGGACGCGAATTTTCCGGTACCAGGCGGTTGCGTATACTCGTTTTCAGCGACACGGGGTGCCGACTGCATGACGGCCGGCTGAGATGACACCCGTTGAACCTGATCTAGTTCGAACTAGCGAAGGGATGTCACGGAGAATTACGTGCACTGCTTTGGTGCCGGATCTCGTCCTTTCGCCTTACCCAAGGTGAAGAAAATCATGCAAATAGCAGAACAGATTGTCCTGGTCACTGGCGGCGCACGCGGCCTGGGTAAAAGCATCGTGCACGCTTTCGCGGCTCTGGGCGCCCGGGTGGTCATCAACTATCGCAACAGCGCCGCAGCGGCGGAAACCTTGGCTTCCGGCTATGGGCCTGAACACGCTCTTGCCGTACAGGCCGACGTCACCGACCCGGCCCAGGTCGCGGCAATGCTCACGCAGGCGCAGGCACATTTCGGCTCCAGCGTGACAACGGTGGTCAATAACGCGTTGGTCGATTTCAGCTTCAACGGCGACGCCCGCTCCGGCGCTGCCGACATCAGTTGGGACGAATTCCAGGCGCAATTTTCGGGCAGCGTCCGCGGTGCCCTGAACACAACCCAGCAGGCGCTGGCAGGCATGCGCGAGGTCGGGTTTGGCCGCATCATCAACATCGGTACCAACCTGTTTCAGAACCCGGTGGTGCCCTACCACGACTACACGGCCGCCAAGGCCGCCCTGCTCTCCCTGACCCGCACCCTCGCCTCAGACCTCGGCCCGCACAACATCGCCGTAAACATGGTCTCCGGCGGGCTGCTGCGCACCACGGATGCCAGCGCGGCTACCCCCGAGGACGTGTTCGACTTCATCGCCGCCTCCACCCCGCTACGCAGAGTGACAACCCCGGCCGAATTTGCGGATGCGGTACTCTTTTTTGCCTCCCCCTGGGCGCGGTCGGTCACCGGGCAGAACCTGGTCGTCGACGGCGGCCTGGTAATGAACTAGGGCAGCGCCGGCCAGGTCAGCCCCACACCAGCTCCACTTCAATGCGTTCCTTATGGGTTGCGGCCACCACGGCGCCGCCTGGCGGCGGCCGCAGTCGCCCATCGAGCAATTGGGAGCTGCCCGGCCCCGTTCGCGGCGTAGGTCCTCGTCCGGCAGGTACTAAAGCCCCGGGGGAGTGACCGACTTGCTAATGCTGAGACCGGGGCGGCGACGGCCGGAAGTCTGCGAGGTTGACCGTGGATCCTGACGCGCGGGCGGGCGGGTGGGCGGGTGACGTGGCGACGAGCAGCCTCCCGGCGGGCCAGGATACACTCCTCGACACATGGAATTGAATATCGATGGCGCACCAGCACGGTGCGCTCCGGTTATCGTGTGAGCACGTGGATCTCCGCTGAGACAGCGTTCCTTATGATCTTGTGCCGACCTGGATAACGGCCATTGCGACCGCAATTGCTGTCGTCGTCGCCAGCTTGTGTACCTATCGGTAGATTCGGTTTACATCTGGCCAAATGCGTGAAGCTGCGACCACCGTTCCATTACTGGCCAGACCCCGGTTAGGCGCGGGCGGTAACCGGCAAGGATTCGGAAATCTCATCGGACGGTAGATCCTTGCGCGCCCAGTAGCTGGCGAGCACCGAACCCGATACGTTATGCCAGACCGAGAAAATTGCCGCTGGCAGCGCGGCTACCGGGTTGAAATGCGCCACGGCTAGGGCGGCAGCCAGGCCGGAGTTCTGCATGCCCACCTCGAAGCTGAGAGCTCGGCGACTGGCGACCGGAAGCCCGAACAGACGCCCAATGTAGTACCCAAGCGTCAGTCCGAGGGAGTTGTGCAGGATCACGGCGACGACCACGAGCACGCCAATCGACAACAGCGTGGAGGCACTGGCGGCGATGACGGCCGCAACCACGACGGTGATGCCGGCTACCGACAGCAGCGGCAAAACATCGAGAAAACGGTCCACCAGGCGCGGCACGATCATGCGCAACACGAGCCCGAGCACTACCGGAACCAGCACGATCTGCACAATCGACACGAACAAAGCGCCAGCATTGACGGGCAGGGACTCTCCCACGAGCACCAGCACGAGCAGCGGCGTCAGCACGGGGGCCAGCAAAGTCGAAACGGACGTCATCGCCACAGACAACGCGGTATCGCCCTTAGAGAGGTAGACCATCACGTTGGACGCTGTACCTCCGGGCACAGAACCGACCAAAATCATGCCGGCCGTCAGCATGGGCGAAAGCCCCAGCGCGACGGCAATCCCGAAGCCGAGCAACGGCATCACGAAGAACTGGGCCGCAACGCCCAGCAGAAGCGCCCACGGCCGCCTGGCAATAATCGCGAAGTCAACCGGGCGCAGCGTCATACCCATTCCCAGCATGATCACGGCAAGTAGCCATGGGATCGCCACGGTCAGGCCGGAAAATGCGTCGGGGACAGCAAGCGCCAACGCTCCCGCAGCCAAAACAATAACGGCGAACCAACGCCCGACGAATGCGCTGACAGTTCTGATGCGGTCCATGATGAAACCATACCCACAATGGGCAAAAACCTCATGGCCGGCAGGTGCGATGGTGAACAGGAAGCGCGAACAGTTTGCCCACGATTCTGACCGGTTTCAACACGACAAACATGCCGCCTGCGAAACCTCACTTCTCAAAGCTGGCATCTGAACCCCTTGCAGAGCCGCCGGCCTGGTTCGGGTACACGCCGAGCGAGATTAGGTGTGTGCTCCCGTTCGAGGTGGTGAGCTCCACACAGGGATAGTTCTCTCCCGGCGCGATTCCCTCTCGCACAGCGTCAGCGAAGGCGTTTCCTCGATCGAGACGACCGGGTCGAGGTTGATCCAGACGTCGTCGGTCGTGGCACTCACGTAGGGACGGTGCCGGGAGTCATCGCGAGCGGGAAAGCCATTCAGGGCTGCTTGGGCGGCGCGTTCAGCCCGCCTTGCGGCGCGGTGCACGGCGATAGCTGCATACCGTGCTGCGGTGTGTGCACATCGAGTGAACAATAGGCCAAATTTGTGTCATAACGATAGGGTCGAGTAAGTCCCCGCCGTAGCGTGGTGATGTCAATGTCGAAATCACAGGTTTGGCTCGGGGGCGACTTTTTTGGTTGTACCGGGCTCAGAAAAGGACAATCAATTGAATAAGCGCACCATCACCGCGAGCTCCTTCACGCTCGCCCTGTTGAGCATCGTGGTATTGACCTCGTGCAGTGCCGCGACCGATACTGCCGCTTCCGGCGACGCCACTGGAACGCTCATCGTGTACACGAACTCCAACTCTGATGGGCGTGGCGAATGGATCACGGAGCAGGCCGCCGCTGCCGGCCTGGACATCGAGATCGTAGGCCTCGGCGGCGCCGACCTCGCCAACCGGATCGTGGCCGAGAAGAATAATCCCGTGGGTGACGTGGTCTTCGGGTTGAACAACATGTTCTTCGAAACGCTCAAGGCCGAGGAGGCTGTCTCCGCGTACACACCGGCCTGGTCCGGCGAAGTCGACAGCACCGCCGGCGACGCGGAGGACGGCGTATTCTGGCCGTTGGTTGAACAGGCCATCGTTATGGCCTACGACACCAACACGGTCAGCGCAGCCGATGCCCCCACCGAGATCGCCGACCTCTGGGACGGCGACCAGTACACCGGTAACTACGAAGTGAACACTGCCCTCGGCCAGGCGACACCACAGCTGGTGCTCGCGGGCCTTCTCGCTCCCTACGCGGACGAGGACGGCGACCTGGGTATATCCGACGATGGCTGGGACCAGGTGCAGGCATACTTCGGGCACGGTTCCCCTGCCGTCGAGGGCACCGACCTGTATGCCCGGTTGATCCGCGGTGAGGTCGATTTCGGCGTGATTCCGAGCAGCGGTATCACGAGTCGTGATACCGAGTACGGCACGGTCACCGGAGTCATCAGCCCCGAAGACGGTGTTCCGTACGTCACAGAGCAGATCGCCGTAATTAACGGCACTCCGCGCCAGGAGCAGGCCGAAGAGTTCATTGACTGGTTCGGTAGCTCCGACGTGCAGGGCCAGTTTGCGGCCAAATTCGCCGCTTACCCCGTGAACACCGAGGCCCGCGCTCAGGCGCTCCCCGCGGTCGTCGAGCTGATCGAATCACTGCCCAAGCAAGACATTAACTGGGCACTGACCCGGGAGCACATCGGCGAGTGGGTCGAGAAGACCGAGCTCGAGTACCTGCCCTAACGGTCATCCGCGCCGACGAGCGCCGACCTCCATCACCCGCCACAAGTCGCCGGGTGCGGCTTCGTCAACAGCCTCACCCGGTGGGAGTTTATATGATTAGATTTGACCACATCGAAGTGCGTTTCGGCGAACACACCGCCATTCCCGATCTCAATTTGGAGGTGAAGCAGGGTGAGTTCTTCACCCTGCTCGGGCCGTCCGGATGCGGGAAAACCACCGCGCTGCGCACACTCGCCGGCTTCATCGAACCGACGAAAGGCGAGATCTATATCGATGGCCAGGCCGCGACGAAGCTTCCGAGCGAGAAGCGCAGCGTGGGAATGGTGTTTCAGAACTACGCCCTGTTCCCGAGTATGAGCGTGTGGGAAAACATCGCCTTCGGCCTGAAGGTGCGCAAGACAAAGAAGATGCAGACGGGTGCCCTCGTCGCGGAAATAGCCGGGCAGGTGGAGCTCACATCGGAGCAGCTCAGCAAGAACGTCTCCGAACTCTCCGGCGGCCAGCAGCAGCGCGTGGCCATCGCGCGCGCGCTCGTGCTCAAGCCGCGCATCCTGCTGCTCGACGAACCCCTCTCCAACCTCGATGCCAAGTTGCGGGTGCAGCTGCGCGAACAGCTCAAAAACCTGCAGCGCGAGCTCGGCATCACGACGGTCTACGTGACCCACGACCAGGAGGAAGCCCTGACGATGAGCGATCGCATCGCCGTGTTCAATCATGGCGTGGTGGAACAGGTGGGAACTCCGGAGGAGATCTACAACCGCTCGAGCACAGAGTTTGTGTGCACGTTCGTGGGTGCCATGAATAAGTTGTCGGGCGAGTTGGTGCAGCGGCTGCAGCGTGGTGGCGGTACCGCTCTGCACCCAAACAAGGCGTCATACCTGAGGCTCGAGAAGGTGTGGCTGCAGCCTCCTGCAAACGTGGCCGGCAGCATCCGTCTTGAGGGAATCGTCGCTGAACGCGCATACCACGGCGCGCACAGCACCTACACGATCGACTGTTCCGGCAGCATGATTCGCGCGCTCGTACCCGAGGGCGGCGCGGCGCCGCTTGCGCCCGGTTCGCGAGCCGAGCTACACATTGACCCCGCGTCGATCCTGCAGTATTAGCATGCGCACCTCCTCTTGGCGTTCCATGCTGCGGTCGCCCCTCGTGCTGATCGTGGCCCTGGTGACGGTGTGGTTCATCGCCACGTTCCTGATCTTTCCCAACGCCACCCTCCTGATCGGCACGTTCTTCCCCGACGGCCAGCTCAGCTTTCGCGCGTTCGAGAAACTGGTCAGCTCAGAGCGGGCCATGAACAGCCTGTGGCACAGCTTTCTGCTGGCCGGCACGCTCGCCGTGACGGTGAACGTATTGGGTATTTTCATCGTGCTCGTCACCGATTATTTCGCCATTCGGGGTGCCCGGATACTGTGGCTCGGCTACGCGACAACCCTCATTTACGGCGGCATCGTGCTCGCCGCCGGGTACAACTTCATCTACGGTCGTTACGGCTTCGTCACGAACGCGGTGGGCAACTGGTTTCCCGACATCGACCGTGACTGGTTTTCCGGATATTTCGCCGTCGTGGTCGTGATGACTCTCGCCACGACCACCAACCACATGCTTTTTCTTGGTTCGTCACTCGCCAAGATCGATTACCAGACGATCGAGGCGGCCCGGAATATGGGGGCGGGAACCCTGCGCATTCTGTGGCGGATCGTGCTGCCGGCCCTGCGCCCGATGATCTTCGCCGTGACGGTGCTCACGTTCCTCACTGGACTTGGTGCGCTGACCGCTCCGATCGTGCTGGGCGGTACCGACTTTCAGACGGTTGCCCCGATGATTCTGACGTTCTCGAAGAGCAGCAGCTCACAGGATCTGGCCGCACTGCTCGCCATCATCCTGGGCCTGGCCACGATCGTGCTGCTGGCCATGATGAACCGGGCCGAGAAGTCCGGGGTGTATTTTTCTGTCGCCAAGGTGGCCACGCCGCTCCAAAAGCAGAAGATTCCCAATCGGGTCACCAACGGCGTCGTGCACGTGCTTGCCTATGCCTTGTTCGTGGTCTACGCGACGCCGGTACTGCTCATCGTGCTGTTCTCATTTCTCGACTCGACCGCCATCCTGCGCGGGATGATCACCTGGGATGCATTGACCTTCGACAATTACGCAACCGTTTTCGGCACCCCGTCGGTACTGCGCCCATTCATAGTGAGCGTCGTCTACAGCGCACTGGCTTCGGCGATCGTGGTACTGGGCATGTTGTTCGTCGCAAGGGTGTTACAGAAATATCGCAACCCAGTCACCGGGTTGCTCGAATACCTCCTCCATATCCCGTGGATCTTGCCCACGATCCTGATCGCGCTCGCGCTGGTCATGACGTTTGACCGGCCCCAAGCGCTCGTCGGCGGCCAGGTACTCACCGGCACCACCAGCCTCCTCCTGCTGGCCTACATCATTGTGAAGGTCCCCTTCACCCTACGGCTGCTGAAAGCGGCATTCGCGTCGGTGCCAGAGTCGCTGGAAGACGCCGCGCGCATTCTCGGAGCGGGATCAATGTTCACCCTGCGCAAGGTACTCTTTCCCCTCGTAATCCCGACCGCAGCCGCGATCACGGCGCTCAACTTCAACAGCCTGCTCGACGACTACGATGCCGCCGTGTTCTTATACCACCCGCTATACCAACCATTGGGAATCGCCATCAAGGCCAGCACCGAGGGCGAAAACAACCTGGATTCGATGTCGATCACTTTCGTGTACACCGTGCTCCTGATGATCATCATGGGCCTGGCGATGTACCTCGTCTACGGGCGCAGCGGAGCCGCGACGCGACGCGCCCGCCGCCGCGCAAGCCGCAACTGATTCCTCCAACCGATACCTCGGCACATTTCAAGTTGTGCGGCCGAGGTGGCTTGTGAATTCGTCCGACGCCAAGGTCTGTAGCGTGTGATGTTCGGTAACGATCGTTCGCACGACACTCCCAGCGCGCTGCTTTAGTCGGCGCCGGTGGAGTCGGATCGAAGGGTCCGGATCCGTAGCCCGGGCGGTCGCGTGTGTTCCCTGGGGTGTATGGTGGTCGGAATACTCACCGTGCGCGGGTGCGGTACCTTGGTATTGCTCGACACCTGGTTGTACATTGCGCCGGCGCTGTTCTTCCTCCTTCGAAGCGTATGGTTTGGCGTTTACGTGGGCACAGACGAGATTCGGATCCTGTCATGGCTATGTACACACCGCGTGGCCCGAGCGGACGTCGATGCGGTTTGGGTCCGGATCTACAACGGGTTTTCGATCCGCTGGTCGGCATTGCTTACCCTTTCGATGTCACACATGAGCTGATCACGTTGCTGTCGCGGCTGCCGCAGGAGCTATCGTGCGCAACAGACCAGCCATTCTGACCCGTGCCAGCGAATCCGATGGATCTCGACGTCAGGTGGAACCACGGGGCGCCGCCGTTCCGGCGCTCCACGGACCCGCTCATCCAGACCCACTGGATTGACGCGAACACCATCGTCCTCAGGCAGAGCATGGCCATCAACTACGAAGCCCCCTTCCTCTATCTGATGTTCGGCGAGGCCCGCGCGCTACTGCTCGACACAGGAGCGACGTCCGACCCTGCGTCGTTCCCCCTCCGAGAGCTGGTCGACCGGCTGTGCAATGAATGGCTTGCCCAGCATCCACACGATGACTACGAACTAGTGGTTGCACACAGTCACTCCCATGGCGACCACATCGCCGCCGATGGGCAGTTCGCAGATCGACCACGTACCGTCCTAGTTGGGCACGCGCCGAGCGACGTCGCCGAGTTCTTCGGGCTCGTCGGCTGGCCCGCTGGGGAGGTGCATTTCGAACTCGGCGAGAGGCAGCTGGCGGTCCTTGCCATCCCCGGTCACGAAGCCTCGTCGATCGCGATCTGGGACCCCACCACCGAGCTCCTCTTCACGGGTGACACGGTCTACCCCGGCCGGCTCTACGTGCACGACATCGCCGCATTCCAGGACAGCGTCGACCGGCTCCTTGCCTTCTCAAAGCGCCACCCAGTGAGTCGAGTCATGGGAGCCCACATCGAAATGTCGAACCGCCGGGGCCGCGACTATGCACGCACCGTCGCCTACCATCCCCACGAAGCGCCGCTCCCGATGACCGTCGACCAGCTACGAGCGGTGGTCACTGCCACCCGCACGGTGGCCACCCGTCCCGGCGCGCATCGCTTCGACGACTTCGCGATCTTTAACGGGCCGTGCAAATCTGAAATGGCACGACAGAAACTGCGCGCCAGAATCCGAAGGCTCTGGCCATTCTGACCCCGACGCGTTGCGGGCGCGGCTTGGGTCTGCGCAATAATGAAACGAAAACGCCCGCTCAGGATTGTGAAGGAATTACGCGGGTTACAATTTTCGCCGATACTTTCTCTATTAAGGTATCCGTAGATTCTTAATCGTGGCGTTTGAGACCGTTGCGGGTCAGGTCATGAGTGGGCCGATGTTGAGTGCAAACCGCTGACGAGGTCTGTTCGAAATGTGCGCACCTGGGCCACTCAGTACAGGCACCCCAAATACGGTGCTGATGGCCTTCTTTAGGCCGCTGTGGGCGTCGGAGATGACGAGCTTAACACCGTCCAGGCCGCGCAATTTCAATGAGTGCACTACGTTGATAATCCAACGAATTAAACCCCGGAAATTACACCACTCAGGGAACGCAACCGTGCGTTGGCGCGTCCCGCCCACTGGTGGGGCCGCGTGGTCAGCGCGCCGAGTACTCGCCATCGACGAGATGGTAGCTGCCGGTGATGAAGCTAGCGTTTTCTGACAGCAGGAATATGACCAGGTCTGCGACCTCATCCGCCGTTCCCAGTCGGCCGATTGGGTGCAGGCCAACCAGCCCGTCGTACGTTTCTTTGGGCAGGGTGCTGAGCAGTGGAGTGTCGATATAACCGGGGCCAACGGCGTTGATGCGGATGCCCTTGGTCGCGTACTCGAGGGCGGCCGCCTTCGTCAGTCCGACTACGGCATGTTTTGCTGCGACGTACGATGAGGCGTTGAGTTCACCGTTGGTGCCGAGGACGGACGACACGTTCACGATGGAGCCACCGCCCGATTTCTCGATGGCGGGGATTTCGTAGCGAAGGCTGTAGAGGACGCCGTTCAGATTGACGTTGATGACCTTGTCCCAATCGGAAAGGTCGAGTTCGCCGACGGGGGCCGGGGCGGGGGCGATTCCCGCGTTGTTCACCGCGAGGTGAAGTGCGCCGTAGGTGTCGATCGCGAGCTGTACGGCAGCATCCGCTTGCGCCGGAACGGTCGTGTTCTGCTCGACTGCTGCGGCGGAGTGCCCGGCGGCCGTGATGTCTTCGGCTACCTTCAGCGCGGCGTCGAGCCTGAGGTCACTGACCACGACCGATGCGCCTGCCGCGGCCAGCTTTCGTGAGATGGCCGCCCCGATGCCGGAACCGCCGCCCGTGACGAGTGCCACTTTTCCCTGAAAATCAGTCATCGTGGTGTCTCCTTGTTGCTTGTCTGAGCTATGCACTCGCCTCCCTACTCGTGCCAGCTCACCGAGGGCTCCGAGGCGCACGGCCACTGAGCCGCTACAGAGCGGCATCGCCGGCGCCTGAAAACCAGCGCCGTTGACACGGGCCCGCCATGCAAGACCCTTAGTAGCACAGTCGGCCAGTTACCGGAGAGGGTCTCCAATAACTGGCCGACACGACTGTGAGCCGGTAGCCGCAGACCTGCCGGGGTCACCCGCAAAACCTGATCGAACTAGGCCGTTACCACGGTGTGGTGAAGCGTCTCGGGGAGTTGCTCACGAGTTGTCTTCGAGGATGAGTTGTGCCGCGTGCCAGGCGAGAGCCTGAGTCGGGGCATTGTTGTTCCCCGATGGCATGTGTGGGAAGACGGACGCGTCAACGACTCGCAGTCCCTCCACCCCGCGAACACGAAGCCGTGCGTCGACAACGTCGTCGTCATTGGGTCCCATGGCGCACGTGCCCAGGGTGTGGTACCCGGTTCCGCCGCGGTTGAGCGCGTTTTCGAGTATCTGCTCATCCGTGGTGTAGCCGGTGCCAGGGAGGGTCTCCTCGCGCACCAGTCGACTGATCGGACTCTGGGCCATGATTTCGCGTCCCTTTCTTGCCCCGAGAACGACCAGGCGGCGGTCGTGCTCGGTTTCGAGGAAATTCGCGGTAACCGTCGGCTTGTTCGACGGCAAGTTGCCGGTGATGTGGATGGATCCGGTACTCGTCGGGCGCAGCGGATACGTCAGGAACATCATTCCCGGGTTCTTGTCGACCTTCACTTTGCCCGACGTTAACGATGCCGCCGCCGTGGAGATGGGTGTGAAAAATCCCTGCGTATCCGGCCGCTCGGATTTCGGATCCGACTTGTAGTACATCAGCACGTTGTAACCACCGAACGACATGACGCCGTCACGTTGCATCAGATACTTCGTGCCGGTGAGCATCTGCCGGGAGACGTTGGAGAGCTGCTTGTTGTACCCGTCGGCGCCCTGCATCGAGAATTGAAAGCTGGTGCCGTGATGCTCGTGCAACCGTTCTCCGACGTTGGGGCTGTCCACGACTACTTTCACCCCGGCGGAACGTAGCTGATCTAAATCTCCGATGCCGGAGCGTTCGAGGAGAAGCGGAGTGTCGAGCGAACCGCCGGCCAGGAGCACTTCTTTACGGGCGGAGTAGTCGACCGTCACGCCCTTGCGCTCAACGCGCACGCCGGTGGCACGCTTCCCATCGAAGAGGACATATCCAACCTCCGAATGGCTTAGCACCGTCAAGTTGGGGCGCTGCCGAACCGGATGCAGATAGGCTTCCGCAGCGCTGACACGCAAGCCGTTCGCGATGTTCGACGATACGTATCCGACGCGCTCATTGTCGCTCCCGTTCAGGTCGTCTTCCCGGTTCATACCGAGCTTCCCTGCGGCGTCCATGAAGGCCTCACTGACTTCCTCGGGCGGCGAAGCCACGGAAATCCCAACGGGACCGCCGACGCCTCGAGTATTCGACGCGCCAAGTGCGTGGTCTTCAATGCTCTTGTAGGCACCCACAAAGGTGTCCCATCCCCAACCAGGATTTCCCGCCGCTTCGATCGAGTCGTAATCGGGTTTCCAGCCGCGATTCCAGACCATGCCGTTCACCCCGGTGGAACCGCCGATCATACGACCGCGGGACCACTGTTCTACGGAACCGGTTCCAAACGGTTCGGTGGCGAACTTCTTCGTGTACTTCGGGTCCGTCATCGTGAAATAGAACCCCTTCGGTACGAGAATCACCGGACTACGATCGGAGCCTCCGGCCTCAAGCAGCAAAACTTGATTTGCGGGGTCCTCACTCAACCGATTGGCCAGGACACATCCCGCCGCTCCGGCACCGACAATAATGTAGTCAAAAATCATGCTGAACTTCCTCTTCCTTGTGGATGATCAACGGACGCACCGATTTATGCGTCGACGACACTCGATTTATTACACCAAGTGTCTTAATTCAAGTATTGCCAGAGAGTATGGTCGAGTCAATGGCTTCCACCCCTGATACCGGAGAGAGTCGAGGGCGAGGACGTCCCCCGACAGTGTCCGTGGATGCCGTCGCCGAGATCGGCCTCGGCCTGTTTTTGAAAAACGGCTTCGACCAGACAACGATGACCGACATCGCCACTGCCGCAAGCATCGGGCGCAAGACGCTGTTCAACTACTTTCCGAACAAAGCCGACATCGTCTGGAACCGATTCAACCGGCAGCTCAAAGACCTCACCAACGCTCTGGAGAGGGCTCCCGCCGACATCGTCAGCACCGACGCGGTCGTGGCAGCGGTACTGTCCGGCCTACACACCTATCCCGCTGCCCTGCCCATCATGCGCGCCGAAGTCACTCTCATCCAGGCGGTTCCGGCGTTACAGAGTTACGCATATATGCAGGGTCAACCCTGGAGGGATGCCATCACCCACTTCATCGCTGATCGAGAGGGACTCGACCCCAAAGACACGCTGCCGGAAGTTCTCGGCCATGGCTACTGGCACGCCATGTTCGTCGGTTTTCGCAACTGGCTCCACTCGGGCCAAGCGTCCCCCTTGCCGTATGTCGAGACCGCCCTCCGCGACTACTCCCGAGCCCTACAAGCCGCATTCGCACACGAAAAGACTCAATAAAGCTGATCAAATCCTCAGCATCCGTCCTGGTCGTCAGTCAGCTGCGCCTTCGACCATTCGCTATTCGAAGTGATCGCCAATTGTGCAGCGGAATATCCGCCCACTTCAGGTGCTCGTCGACAAGGCGGGTTTCGTGATCACCAGCCGCGTTGTTTCCACTCGGAGAGCTTGCTCCGCTCGGCTCCAATCGTTGTACCTGCTCCATGGCCTGGGTGTACCAGTGTGTCGTCCGGAAGGTAGTCGAAGATTCGGGTGACGATGTCGTTGTACAACGATGCGAAACGCGTGGCATCACCGTCGGTGTTTCCAACTCCGCCTGGGAAGAGCGAATCACCAGTGAACAGATGGGCGGGACCAGATGGGTCGCGGTAGAGCACGGCAACCGACCCGGGGGTGTGTCCGCGCAGGTGGATTACTTCGAGTTCAATGCCTTCGATGGACCTAACTTCTCCGTGGTGCAAGGGTATGTCCGTAGGAACGGCAATGTCCGCAATATCGTCGAGCCCCGCCGAAGCTGGTGCCTTCGTTAGTTCCCTGACCTCGCCAAGTGCCCGCACATGATCCCAGTGCGAGTGTGTGGTGATTATGAGGGCCAGCCTGGCGATGGCACTGGTGTCTTTCTGTGCATCTTCGAGCAGGGTGAAGATGGCGGGTGCATCGTCCGCGGCGTCGATCAGGACCTGGGCGCCGTTGGATTTCGAAGTGAGTACGTACACGTTATTGCTCATCTCAGACACTGAGATGCTGCGAACCGTAAGAGCATTGAGATCGTGCATAGTCCTGTTCCTATAACCGGTTGCTGGTCTCGCTCGGTGGCGTCGCGGGGCTAGCGGTAAATAACCTCTGTTCGTCGCGGTGCCTCGAGTTCATGGACCACTGGGTGCGCCTCTTGGCGGCTCGGGTGATCAGATGGATAGCGGGGGTCACGTCGATCAATTCAGCAATCACCCATTTTTTTTGCTACTCGGGCATCGTCATTTCTCCCAATGGGCCCCAACCTTCAGCATCGATACGCTCGCTGATGACCTCTGGAATCTTCACGAGCGCTTGAGGCATAGCCTTCATAGCCGCCGAGAAGTGAGTGCTGTTCACGTGAGCTCCCGCGGCGTCATCGTGGAATGCCTCGACGAGGACGAACTCGTGAGGATCGTCAACACTGCGCGACCAGTCGAACCACAGGTTGCCTGGTTCCTGGCGAGTGGCCTCTGTGAAACCTCGTGTGAGGTCCAGCCAGCGATCACTCCAATCTGGTTTCACTGTGAACTTGGCAACGATGAAAATCATGGAATGGTTCCTTTCCTGGATCACGTCCCATTAAATGGTGGCGCTTCCTGAAAACCTGACGGTGAGTTGTCCTAGTTTAGGTGGGGTTGTCGATAGCGGTAGTCTGCTGATGGATATGTCGGCGTCGTGCTCGTCGGGGAGTTCTCCGGCACTGCACGACGACTGTGTCTATGTCTGCGATCGCCACCAAAACAATGTGTCCCGGGTGCGCCGGCATCACCGGATGAGGGCCATCGAACCGGAATCTCAGTGCCGTTCGATTATTTCACCAGAGGTAGCCACAGCGTGCCGCTACTAGACCCCTGGGATAGGCGTCGCGACGAGTGACCTGATGAGCGCAGTTAGTCGGTGCGCTGGGACGCCGCTTAAACCAGAAATCGCTCCTGAAAATCCTCAGGAGCGATTTCTTTTTGTTTCGACCGGGCCGTTTCGTGAACAGTTTCGCGAGCGGCCCTTTGGTGGGCTGACAGGATTCGAACCTGCGACCCCTTGCAGGTTCTAGCCTAAATTCTGTCCTTGCCGAAAGTTCCCGAAAACCCGCGGATTTCCTTGTGTTTGCAGGGAACCGGGCGGTTCGCTGCCGCCAATCGTACGTCATCGTTTTGGGTCATTTAGTGATGAATGTGATGGGTAAATGATGACCTTGTGAACCGCTTTTGGCGGGCGCACAGTCGTGGAACGACCGCGGCCCTGACGCGGTCCATGACGCTGACCGGCGCACCACGCGTCACCTCGGCAGCCGCGCTGCAAACACCGCCCACACGTTCGTTGCCGGCCGTGCCGTTTCATGAAAAAGGCCCCGGCTCGCCGCCGCTGGGGAGAACCCCGAGCTCGGGCAACTCGCCATCTAAACTTGGCCGGGTACCAACGGAAGGAACCATCATGAGCATGGAAGGCGCGGCCTGGAGCTCGCTGCACAAGATCTCGAGCGCCAGGGACGGCAAACACGGCTTCTCCCGTGAGTCCGTGCGACGGATCATGACGTTCGCGGTGCCCTACCGGTCCAAGCTGCTGATCTTCATCACCCTTTCCACCGTGGGAGCTTTCCTCGCTGTCGCGACGCCGGTACTCGCCGGCCAGGTGGTCGACGTCATCGTCGCCCAGGGCGCGGTCACCACGATTGTGTGGCTCGCCGTCGTCATCGCCCTCGTGGCAGTGGCTGACGCCGCCGTGTCACTCGTGACGCGGTGGTACTCGGCGCGGATCGGTGAAGGCGTGATCCTCGACCTCCGCACCGCGGTCTTCAACCACGTGCAGAAGATGCCGATCGCGTTCTTCACCCGCACACGAACGGGCGCCCTCGTGAGCCGCCTCAACAACGATGTGATCGGCGCTCAGCAGGCCTTCAGCGGCACGCTTTCCGGCGTGGTCACGAACGTCGTGGCACTGATCCTCACCCTGATCGTCATGCTCAGCACGTCCTGGCTCGTGACGGTTCTCGCCGTGATCATGCTCCCCATCTTCCTGGTACCCGCCCGCCGCATGGGAAGCCGCCTCGCAGCGCTCCGCCGCGAGGCCGCCGACCACAATTCCGCCATGAGCACGCAGATGACCGAGCGCTTCTCAGCGCCCGGCGCCACCCTCGTCAAGCTGTTCGGCCGGCCCGACGAGGAGGCCGAGGAGTTCCGCGTCCGCGCCGCCCGTGTCCGCGACATCGGTGTGCGCGCCGCAATGCTGCAGTTCGTGTTCTACACCGCCCTGATGCTCGTCTCCGCTCTCGCCCTCGCGCTCGTGTACGGGCTCGGCGGCGCCCTCGCACTAGCCGGCCAGCTGAACACCGGCGACGTGGTCACCCTGGCGCTTCTCCTCACCCGCCTCTACGCGCCGCTCACCGGCCTCGCAAACGCACGGGTGGAGATCATGAGCGCGGTGGTCAGCTTCGAGCGCGTCTTCGAGGTGCTCGACCTCGACCCGCTCATCAAGGAGAAGCCCGACGCCATCGCCGTGCCCGAAGGCCCGGTGTCCGTCGAGTTCGACAACGTGCGCTTCGCCTACCCGTCCGCGGACAAGGTGTCTCTCGCCTCTCTCGAGGAGGTTTCCACATTGGACACGCGCGGCGGCGAGGAGGTGCTGCACGGCGTGTCCTTCAGGATCGAGCCGGGTCAGACGGTTGCCCTCGTTGGTTCGTCCGGTGCCGGCAAATCCACGATTGCGCAGCTCCTCTCGCGCCTGTACGACGTCGACAGCGGCGCCGTGCGCCTCGCGGGGACGGATGTCCGCGATGTCACGTTCGCCTCCATGCGCCATACCCTGGGCATGGTGACGCAAGACGGCCACCTGTTCCACGAGACCATCCTCTCCAATCTGCGCCTCGCGAGGCCGGAAGCGTCCGACGATGAGGTGTGGGACGCCGTCCGCCGTGCGCGGCTCGAGCCGCTCATCCGGTCCCTGCCCGACCAGCTGAACACCATGGTGGGCGAGCGTGGCTACCGATTGTCCGGGGGTGAGCGCCAGCGGATGACCATCGCGAGGCTCCTGCTCGCCCAGCCGCGCGTCGTCATCCTCGACGAGGCGACGGCGGCGCTGGACTCGACGTCTGAGGCCGCCGTGCAGGCGGCGCTCAGCGAGGCGCTCGAGGGACGGACAGCGATGGTGATCGCACACCGCCTCTCCACCATCCGCAGCGCGGACCTGATCCTCGTGGTTGAGGACGGCTCGATCGTGGAGCGCGGTACGCACGAGGAACTGCTGGCTGTGGGTGGGCGGTACGAGGAATTGCACCGGACCCAGTTCGCCGTGCAGAAGAATGTTGCGGCGGATGCGGATGCGGATGCGGATGCGGATGCGGATGCGGATGCGGATGCGGATGCGGATGCGGATGCGGAAGCGCTAAGCGGGATCTAGTCACTGAGCACTTCGCCACCATGCGGTCCGGCGCCTGAGCCGGACGACCGACGAGTCGGTGGCGCTGGTAATCACGGCAGCGTAACCGACTCCGGCTCGGTGGCCTCACGTCAAGCGCGGGGGGAGAGCGACGTGAGTTGGCGAAGGGTGGCTTCGATGCCGGCGGCGTTCTGCCGAGGAAAGCCGAGCAGCTCGTAGACCTTTCCCTGAACGGCTGGGACGGTGCTGTAGTCAAACGTCTCAGTAACGCGCGTAGACGTGGGCGTGAGCGGCGTGAGTTCCCAGCGCCACCGGTGTCCCGCGGGGTGACGCCACTCTACAAGCCGACCGTCTTCGATGCGCGTCACCGTGCTGGTGATGCGATACGGGACGCCGAACTGCTTCATCGCTACCGAGAATTTTGCGCCCTGGGTGAGTCGCCGCGGCCCCGACACCGTACCGCCGACGGTGCCCGAGCCGTCCAGCTCACCGTGACGGTGCGGATCAGCCACCAACGCGAAGACGTCTTCGGCCGAAGCCGGCACCTCAACAGTGCGCGCGACTTGGCGCGGCCCTTGCTCAACCTGTTCGACCGTCATACTGCTCAGCCTAGGTGGGGGCTGTCTCTTAGACGGTGTTTCCGGCTTGACGTGCTGCACGTGGGTCTTTCGGGAGCAGCGTCGATGCAACGAATTGCCGCTACGCGGGGTCGACAAGGGCGCCGTCATCCTCGTCGCCCCAAGACTCAACAAGCGTGATTAGCCCGCGCGAATCGCGAATCGAAAGCACGAGCGCAATGATCGCGGTCGCGATTCCGATAACGCCCAGGGGGTTCGCGATACCAATAGCGATATCCAACGCAGGCTGTGTGGGTCCGCTGATGATTGTCTGCAAACCGCGAGGTGTTGAATCTGGAAGCGTGAGTCCCAACAAGAGTCCGCTAACGCCTGATGCAAGGAAAAACGCGTATGTTATCGCGCGAGTTTCGAACCCTCGACGTGCCGTGCGTCGTACCGCGAGCCCCGTGAACACCAGCAAGGCGGCAAAAATCACACCCAGCGTCGCCGCGTAGATGATGGTGAGGTCGCCACCGATCCCGAAGAGGTGGCGGCCGAAAGCGATCCACGCGGCCACCGCGATACCAGCAACCACGACCACGCCACCCATGTGCCCTGAGCGCGAGGCACTAGGCGTCGCACGAACTCGAATTACGCTGTACGTCATCACGCGCTCTCAATCACTGTGCTCGTTACAACATCTCCCAGAGCGCTAAGCGATCTGTCGCCCTCTAACCAGAAGCTGATCTCACAATAAGGCCATCGAGCGCGCTGTGTGACTTGGACACCGCAGACTGCGTCACGCCGGTTTCCTTCGCCAGCTCAACTTGGGATCGAGGCTCCCCGTCGAGGAGGTACGCACGCATGATTGCCCAGCGACCCCACGGGTTGCGTCGTCGGCCAGGCACAGCCACTGACGCATGCGCCGCCACGATCTCGTCTGGCGAGTGTATCTCCTCGCGGTCCCAGACAAGGAGTCGATCCCTGAGCGATACAACGCCCAACCGCCGATCGCGCTTCGCGGCGTCGATGAGGCCGCGGCTTGCGACGGGCACGACGACCAAGACACGCTCCTGGGCATTCTCAAGCAAATGCAGGGCGTCCCATTCATAGATCGTCTTTTGCCGCACCTTCACTTGCACTGCAGCGGTTTCGCCGTCGCGGCTCACGAGAAGGCCAACGCCCCGACGCTGGTCGGAACGCACGGACACGTCGAAACCGGCCGCGATGAGCACGTCAACTGCGTCAGACTCAGAAATCGCCGAAGCCGGCACTGTGATCCTCATATTCCTTTTAGTGAGTTATTTCACTAGAACTACTAGTACGTATTTTCTCTAGACGGAATCCAGCAAGATGCCGCGAGCCTGAGTTTTGATCCTTTCCGTGACCATTGACCGCCGAGCTGCGGCGGGCCGAGGCCCACTTCGTCGACGTTGCGAGCCTGCTGCCGCGCGTGGTTGTGGCGCGCGGGCTCGAGGACGCGCAGGACATCGCGGCGGTGCTGCGGGCCCGAGTCGCGGGATAGCGGAGCGGGTCGCTCGCGCCGTGCGCCGCGTCTCGTCCCTGGACTCATGCCACGGGCGCTCGGCCCGATGGATTCTGCCATGCATCAGGCCTTGGTCGAGCGCGCCGACCTGATCGAGTCGCGAGCGGCCGCAGTGCTCGACCGTGCGTTGCTCGCAGGGGAGTCGTGGACTCGAGCGCTCGGGGTACCGCCGCGAGGATCGGCGTCCGCTGTGTGGCGAAAGTACGCGAGCACGGTCTCGGCGTACCGCGATCGCTACGGCATTACGTGTGCTAAGCCGCTAGGTGCAGTACCAGAGAGGCGGCGCAGAAACTTGACGCCTCTCGAGCGCGTGCCGCACTCGAGGGCGCGCAGCGGATGGCGGAAAATCACGCTTACCTTGCGCCCCGATCAGCTGTCGTTCCGCGTCTAATGCTCTAGCTCACCAGATGGTGGCCGACAGATTCGAAACCACGTGATGATGCAGTCACCCGTCGTCGCGCCGAGCGCACCAACTCTGGCTTGGCAACGACGTACGAGGTGCTCGCGGTCTCACGGTCGTCGTTCTTCCGCTTAGGTCTGGGCGGGCGCCCCGAGCTGCACCGAGAGCTCCGCCGCGACGCGGGCAGCCAGCACCCCAGCCTCGTTGAGGTGCGTTCCCAGTCTTGTCTTGGGAGCGCTGACGTTGATAGCGGCAATGATGTTGCGTCGAAAATCGAAGACCGGTGCGGAGACCCCCACGACGCCCTTCTCGAATTCCTCGTCGACGGTGGCGTAGCCACGCTGACGGATGTGCGCCACTTCGCGCTTCAGACTCTCAAAATCGGTGACGAGGGGTACGCCCTGTGATTCGCGTGATGTCGTTTCGGCTGTGTCGCTATACATGAGCAGCGGCGTGACTGGGCCCAACACCGGTTCATCATGTCCGTGCGCTTCATACCAACGCCGAAGATCGTCCTCGGCCCAATCGCTCACGAGCACTCGTCCTGACGACGTGCGCCAGGCGGCCGTACTAACACCCTCCCAGCCGAGCCCGCGAAAGGCATACTCGCTGAGTTCACTCGCCAACGTCAGCACGTTCCCCCCGCGCAAGACACACAGGTGGGTGGTCTCATGAGTTGCCGTAACCATCCGTCGAAGGTACGGCACGGATGCGCGCACGAGGCGAGATTCGAGCGTGCGCGCTGCGAGGGCGTAGAGCTGGTATCCCAGACGGTAGTTTTGCGTGACTTCGTCGCGGGAGACCAAACCGACCTCGGCAAGAGTCGCCAAAGTGCGCGACACGAGGCCCTTGTCGCGTCCGGCTAACTGGGCCACACGGAGGACTCCAAGCCCACCAGCGGAGTCAGCTTCTGGAGAACCGAGAATTTCTAGAAGCTCGAGATCCCGGCGTAATCCAGCGGAGTTTCGCCGTGGTACTGCTTTGGCCGCTCCGGAATCCGAGCCGCTCAACATGGTCATCATGGTTGCAGAATAGTTGAATGTTGCCATATGCACAATCATGGTTGTGCAAAAGGGCACGATCTCGTAGTCTCGCTGTATTCCACCGCTATTCAGTTGAATCGCGGTTCACGCAGAGTTGAGTGAAGGAGGACGCGCCCGTGACCTTAGACCTGAACGGACTGTTGACGTTCTGGGCCCGCCGGTGGGACGACATCCTGGAGTTGCTCGGCGAACATCTCGCCGTTGTGGCCGTAGCCCTGGCGATCGCCATGGTGATCGGTGTCGGAGTGGGGATGTTGGTGTGGGACAAGCCCCTTCCACGGTCCGCCGTCATCACTGCTGCAGGCGTGGCCCTCACCATCCCGTCGCTTGCGCTGCTCGCCCTGCTGATTCCCGCAGTTGGCCTGGGCTGGACGCCGACCGTGATCGCCCTCGTTATGTACTCGCTGCTGCCAATCGTGCGCAACACGGTCGTGGGCCTTCGCGAGGTTTCTCCAGCAATTATGGAATCCGCCCTTGGTATGGGCATGACGCCATTCACGGTGCTGCTCCGCGTGCAGCTTCCAATGGCGTGGCCAATCATTCTCACTGGGGTACGCGTGGCCGCCCAACTTACGATCGGCGTCGCTGCGATTGCAGCCTACGTAGCCGGCCCCGGTCTTGGCCAGTTCATCTTTCAGGGTCTCAGCTCGCTCGGTTCTAAGAACGCCCTCAACTTCGCCCTCACCGGAACGCTCGGTGTGGTGTTTCTCGCCCTCGTCGTCGATGCCGCCTTCGTGGGCATCACCCGTTCAACCACCTCAAGGGGACTCCGTGCCTAAGCAACCAAACACCGCCCTGCTGCAGATCGCCGGCAAAACGAGTGGTGCGCTCATCGAGCTCAACAACGTAACCAAGCAGTACGCCAACCAGCCCGCCGCCGCGGTTCAGAACTTCTCGATGACCGCGCAGCCCGGCGAGCTAATCATGTTTGTCGGTCCGAGCGGATGCGGCAAAACCACCACCATGAAGATGATCAATCGCATCATCGAGCCCACCAGCGGCTCGATCTCGATCGACGGCCGCGATGTACTCTCGCTCGACCCGAGTGAACTTCGCCGCCACATCGGCTATGTCATCCAGCAAATCGGG
Source organism: Cryobacterium sp. TMT1-2-2 (assembly GCF_004403505.1). NCBI lineage: Bacteria > Bacillati > Actinomycetota > Actinomycetes > Micrococcales > Microbacteriaceae > Cryobacterium > Cryobacterium sp. TMT1-2-2. The sequence continues at coordinate 43,930 of NZ_SOGS01000009.1, forward strand.
CTGTTTCCGCACATGACCATCGCCGAGAACATCGGCGTTGTGCCCAAGCTCCTAAATTGGAGCAAAGCAAAAACGAACGACCGGGTGCACGAACTCCTCACCACGGTGGGTCTCGAACCCGGCGACTTCGCGCACCGCTACCCCAAGCAGCTCTCCGGCGGACAGCAACAGCGCGTAGGTGTTGCTCGTGCCTTGGCCGCCGACCCACCGGTGATGCTCATGGACGAACCGTTCGGCGCGACCGACCCGATCACCCGAGAGAAACTACAGGCCGAGTTTCTGCGCCTTCAAGCATCGATCGGCAAGACGATCATCTTCGTCACTCACGACTTCGACGAGGCCGTGCGTCTCGGCGACCGCATCGCCGTGCTCAGTAACCGCAGCCAGATTGAACAATTCGATACCCCGGCGAACATTCTCTCGAACCCCGCTAACGACTACGTCTCTTCATTTATCGGTTTGGGCACTGCAATCAAACGCCTCGTCCTCATTCCTGTGACCGCAGCTCGCCTCGGCCCCGCAAACGCCGCGACTGGGGGAGGAACCACGGTGCGCACCACGGATTCTTTGCGTGACGCCCTTGATTCCCTCGTTCTTTCAGGACTCCCGGCACTGGCCGTAGTTGATGAGCTAAACAAGACGGTTGGGTCGATTAGCGTTGACCAAATCTCCGCAGTGCTCGGTGCCGAAGTGCCCGTTCTCGCCCCTACTGCGGAGGCCTGACCATGGTCGTCCCGACGGCTACCAGCGCGACCCCGACTGTGCTGCGCCGCACGGCCCGGCGTAGCGATGAAATCTGGTCGATCAAGCGGTTCCTCACCCCCGCCGCGGTGCTACTCGTGCTCGTCGTGCTCTTTCTCTGGCTGTCGAGCCTGACGCTCGACTCGATCGAGTCCCGCACCCTCAACACGGACTACATCATCGCCCGCGTGCGCGAGCACCTCGGGCTCACAGTAGTTGCGTCCGCACTCGTGGCCCTTTTAGCCATTCCGACCGGAATCCTGCTCAGCCGCACGCGCTCGCGCCTGATCAAGGCGATCGTGCTGGGCCTCGCCAACGTGGGCCAGGCAACGCCGGCGGTCGGCGTCATCATTCTGCTGGCCATCCTCTGGCAAACCGGCTACGTTACGGCACTCGTCGGGCTCGTCGTTTACTCGTTTCTGCCGGTGCTGCGTAACACCATGATCGGTCTGCAGCAGGTTGACGAGAATGTGCGTGAATCAGCGTTCGGAATGGGTATGACCCAGAACCAGGTGCTCTTTCGTATCGAGCTGCCCCTCGCCGTGCCGGTGATCCTCGCCGGCCTGCGCACGTCGCTGGTCTTCTGCGTCGGGGTGGCGACGATCGCCACCTTCATCAACGCCGGTGGCCTGGGCGACATGATCGTCAACGGCTTGAAACTGCAGCGATACCCAGTCCTGGTGACCGGCGCCGTACTCGTCGCCTGTATCGCCCTTCTCATCGACTGGATCGCCGCTACAGCCGAAGACGTGCTCCGCCCCCGTGGTACCTGAACTCTCAATTTCTTCTTCGATCACAGCAGCTCTAACCAACCCCACACCCAAGGAGTAACAATGAAAAAAGCCACTGTCCTTTCTATCCTTGCCCTCACGGCCGTCGGCGCCCTGGCCCTGACCGGCTGTTCGTCGGGCAGTTCGGCTGGGACCGCGTCCAAGGGTGACGAAGTCACCGGCCTCACGGGTACGATCGGCGCCAAGGATTTCTCCGAGCAGTACATCCTCGCCTACCTGACGAGCGGTCTCCTCAATGCTCACGGCGCTAAGACAGATGCCAACACGCAGGTTGTCGGCTCGGCCAACGTTCGCGCCGCACTCGAAAGTGACGACTTCATGGGGTACTGGGAATACACCGGTACGTCCTGGATCACCTACAACAACAACACCGCTCCCGTACAGGGTGAGGAAGCACAGTTCGCCGCCACCAAGGAGGTCGACGCCGCCAACGGTATCGCGTGGCTCGACCCAGCACCGCTTAACAACACCTATGCGTTCGCGATTCGCTCCGACAAGGCTAAAGAGCTGGGCGTCACTTCGCTCAGCGACATCGCCAAGCTGCCGGTGGCCGACCAGACCTTCTGCATTGAGAGTGAATTCTCGACCCGCGATGATGGTTGGCCGGGTCTCAAGGCCGCGTATGGTCTCGACGTTCCCGACTCCAATGTGGCCTTGCTCGACACGGGTGTTATATATACGGCCACCGAAAAGGGCGACGACTGCAACTTCGGTGAGGTTTTCCAGACGGATGGGCGCATCACCGCCCTCGACCTCACGGTAATGAAGGACGACAAGGAATTCTTCCCGGTATACCAGGGCGCGTTCACGCTCAAGCAGACCACACTCGATGAATACCCCGGCATCGCCGAGGTCATGGCGCTGATGAGCGACAAGCTGACGACCGAAGAAATGCAGAAGCTCAACGCGCTGGCCGATGTTGATGGAGACGACCCCGAAGACATCGCCAACGAATGGCTGACCGAACAGGGACTGATCTGATGACGCAAGCCCTCCAGATCGGCGAGAGCTTCATCGGCGAGGGAGTGAACGCCGCCCACGTCAACACGGTCTTCGGTCACCGCGAAGGTCCGGCGGGGGTGGCCTGGGCGACCGCCCTTGCCACCCCGAGCGCGGGTCACGTTCCCTTCGTCACCGTGCTGCGCCCCTCCCTGCCGGTCAAACCGCTCACCCTGTTCGTGACCAAGGCCGCTCCGGCAACGGATGCTCACGGCCTGCTGATCTGGGGACCGGCGCAGGCCGGCATCGCAGCCGGGGTCGCCGAAGCCCTGGCTGACGGCACCATCTCGCGAGAACAGGCTGACAGTCACGTGATCATTGCCGCCGTTTGGGTGAACCCGGGCGCCGACGACGCCGAAGCCGTCTACGCCCACAACCGCCTCTCCGTGCACACTGCCCTCGTCAACGGTGCGGCCGGACTGCCAAGCACCGACGCCGTGATCCAAGCCCGCGACAGCCCGTCCAACCCGTTCTTCACGCCCGCGAACACCGCGGCTCCGGCGCCAACCCTCTCGGGAGCATCCACATGAAGATCACGGCGATCCGTCTCATCCGCTTGAATCTGCCACTCGATCCGCCCTTCTCGGCGGCCTGGGACCCCGTTCCGCGGCGCGACTTTCCCGCCACCCTGGTGCAGGTCGAAACGGATGCCGGTCTGATCGGCGTCGGCTCCGGCGACACCATGGACGGTTTCGAAGCCTACGAAGACCTTTTCATCGGCACCGACCCGCTACAGATCCTCAACCAGGTGCGCCGCATCGAGACGATCAACTTTCACGGCGGCCGTTACTGGCCGCTCGAAGCGGCGCTGTGGGACATCATCGGGCAGGTCGCCGGGGTGCCGGTCAGTGTGCTCTTTGGCGGGGCGCGCGACCGCCTCACCGCGTATGCCTCGTGCGGTGAGCTGAAACCGGCGGCCGCGCGGGCCGAGTCCGCGCTCGCCGCTCGGGAACGCGGCTTCAAGGCGATGAAGATTCGCATTGCCCGCGACAGCATCACCGAGGGCATCGCCGCCGTGCGCGCCACGCGCGAAGCGGTCGGCCCCGACTTCGACATCATGGTCGACCTCAACCAGATGTGGCGCATGAGCGGAGACATCGAGGCCGCCCTGCCGCTGGCCCGGGTACGTCGCATCGCCGCCGAGCTGCAGGAGCTCGGGGTGCTCTGGCTGGAGGAACCGCTGCCGCAGGCCGACGTTGTCGGTGCCCGGCGCATCCGCTCGGAAACCGGCATTCAGATCGCCGCGGGCGAAATGGTGCGCAGCATGGGCGAAATGAGCGCCCTCATTGAAGCGGATGCCTACGACATCTACCAGCCCGACGTCGCCCTCTCGGTGGGCATGTACCGGGCGAGGCAGGTCGCCGAATCTGCCAACCTGCGGCACCGGATGTTCACGCCGCACACTTGGAGCAACGGGCTGGGGCTGCTCGCAAACCTGCACGTCGCCGCCGGAGTGGATGCCGGGCCGTACCTGGAGTTTCCCTACGACCCGCCCGGCTGGACGCCCGACCGCCGCGACTTCTTCATGACCCCGCTCGGCATCAACGCGTCCGGCGAACTGGTCGTGCCATCCCTGCCCGGGCTCGGCGCGCAGATCGACTGGGACGCAGTAAAGAGGTACACCGTATGAGCACCGTTTTGGGCGAATCTGTCTGGATTTCCCGGGCCGCGGCCCTGAAGCCCGAGACCCGGCTGTTCATCGATGGCGCTTTTCGGCCGGCCCGCGACGGCGCCACCTTCGACAACTTCTCCCCGCGCGACGGCCGTCTGCTCTGCACGGTCAGCGCTGCAGGCGCTCCGGATGTCGACGACGCGGTTCGCGCTGCGGCCAGCGCCTTCGAGCGCGGCGTCTGGAGCCGAGCCGACCGACGCGAGCGGGCCCGGGTACTCACCCGCCTCAGCGACCTGATGCTCGAGAACCTCGACGAACTGGCCCTGCTCGAATCCATCGATTCCGGGCATCCTATCGGGGACGCCCGCCGTGTTGACGTGCCGCAGGCCGCCCGCACAGTGCGTTGGTACGCAGAAGCCATCGACAAGATCTACGACGAGGTGGCACCCACGCCCCAGTCGGCGCTCGCCCTCGTGACCCGCGAACCGCTCGGCGTTGTCGGCGCAGTGGTTCCGTGGAACTACCCCCTCATCATCACAGCCTGGAAGATCGCGCCCGCGCTTGCAGCTGGCAACTCGGTAGTACTGAAACCGGCCGAACTGACGAGCCTGTCGGCGCTGAAGCTCGCCGAGCTAGCGGCCGAGGCCGGCATCCCCGCGGGTGTCTTCAACGTCGTTCCCGGGCTCGGACCTGTGGCCGGGCAGGCACTGGGCCGGCATCCGCTTGTGGACAAGATCACCTTCACCGGTTCACCCGCCGTCGGGCGCGGCTTTCTCACCTACTCCGGCGAGTCCAACGGCAAACAGGTCGTCCTCGAACTCGGCGGCAAGTCCGCGCAGGTCGTTCTTGCCGACACCGAAGACCTCGCCGCATGCGCCGAATCGGTTGCCTGGGGCATCTTTTACAACGCTGGGCAGACCTGCCACGGCGGCAGTCGCCTCATCGTGGACGAGCGCGTGCACGACGAACTCGTCGACAGGGTGCTCGCGGTGGGGCGATCGCTCGTGCTGGGGGATCCGCTCAACGAGGCCACCCAGATCGGCACCATCGCGAGCGAGAAGCAGCTTGACCGGGTGCTGGGGTACACCGAGATCGCGCGCGCCGAGGGCGTCGACGTTCACGGCGGTGGCCGAGTGCGCCCCGATGGACTCTTCGGAGGCTATTACGTTGAGCCGACGGTTTTTGACGGCGTCGACAACACGGGACGAATCGGGCAGGAAGAAATTTTCGGCCCGGCCCTTGCTGTGACCACGGTGCGCGGCGCGGCCGAGGCCGTGCGCGTGGCCAACGACAGCCCCTATGGCCTCGCCGCGAGCGTCTGGACCAGCAACATCTCCACCGCTCACGCTGCCGCTCGCGAACTGCGCGCCGGCACCGTGTGGGTGAACACCTTCGATGCCTCCGACATCATCACTCCCTTCGGCGGCTTCAAAAACTCGGGCAGTGGCCGCGACCGGTCGCTGCACGCCTTCGACGCCTATACCGCGTTGAAGACCACCTGGATCAACCTGGGTGATTCCACCCTTCCCCTCGACTAACTCGACCACCACAGACTGAATTGAGAAAACTGTTATGACCGCTACTCCGTCGACGCGAGTCGGCTTCATCGGCCTGGGCAACATGGGCTCCGGCATGACCCGCAATCTGCAGGAGGCCGGCTACGCACTGGTCGTGAACGACATTCGGCGGGAATCAGCTGCCTCGCTGCTCGCCAACGGCGCCGTCTGGGCCGACACCCCGGCCGAGGTCGCCGCGCAGACCGACGTCGTCATCACCATGCTGCCCACGCCGCGTCACGTCGACACCGTCGTCAACGGCAAGAACGGCATCCTCGCCGGCATAGCGGATGGCGGCTGCTGGATCGACATGTCCACCTCCGTTCCCGACGTGGCCAACGGGGTGCGATTCGAGCACGCCGACCGCGGACTGCGCATTCTGGACGCACCCGTCAGCGGAATGTCGGTCGGCGCTGCCTCGGGCATGCTGCAGATCTTTGTTGGCGGTTCCTCTGACGACTTCGAGGAGTTGCTGCCGATCTTTAGGGCGATGGGAGACCCGGAGCGAATCCTGCACGTCGGTGCCGCCGGAACCGGCTACGCGGTGAAACTCATGATCAACCAGCTCTGGTTCTCCCATTTGGTCGCGACCGCCGAGGTGCTCAGCATCGGCGTCAAAGCGGGTGTCGACTTGGGCGTTCTGCGCGCCTCGCTCATCGCGAGCCCCGCCAACAGCAACTTCGTTCAGCACGACGTCCTGTCCATCCTCGGTGACGGCGACTACGACGAGGGCTTCTCCATCGCCCTCGCCTGTAAAGACCTCGGACTCTCCATCGACCTGGCCCGCTCCGTAGGGGTACCCGCCGAACTCAGCGGCCTGGTGGAGCAGATCTACCGCCGCGCCCGCGCCCAATACGGAGACGCCGCGGGGGAGATGAGCCCGGTGCGACTCTATGAGGATCTCAGTGGAATCAACCTGCGACTGAACGATTCCACCCCGTCGAGCCCCGCCGACGTGGTGGCTGCCGTCGCAGCGGCCGAGGAAGCAGCCGAAGCGTCGGCGAATGCCGCCGTCGCCGCGTCGGTGGCGGCATCCGCTGCCGCGTCGGCCGTGGCGTCATCCGTCAACGCCGATCTGGCCTCCGCATGAGCACCATCCGCCCAACGGATGCGACCGCCGCCGCGACCGGGATCGCCCCGCTGCCCCGGCCGCTGAGCGACATTTCGCTCGTGCTCGACCCGAAACCGGTCGCGCATTTCGGCCGCGGCACCGTCACCGAAGTCGGCCGCATCACGGCGGCCAGCGGGGTGACGCACGCGCTCGTCGTCACGGACCCGTTCCTCGCCACCAGCCCAGTCGTTGCCGCCGTGCGCGAGGCCCTCGAAACAGCGGGGCTCACCGTCACCGTCTACGGCGGGGTCACCCCGAACCCGACGACAACGTGCGTCGACGAGGGCAGCGACCTCGCGGCATCCGTCGGCGCGGACGGCATCGTGGCCGTGGGCGGCGGATCGTCGATGGACGCCGCGAAGGGCATCGCCCTCGGCGCGCGCAACCCGCAGCGCGGCATCGGCCTCGACTACACGAGCAGCTTCGCGCACCCGGCCCTGCCGATCGTCGCGGTGCCCACCACCGCGGGCACCGGCGCCGAGGTGAACGCCTTCGGCGTGATCACCGACGTGGTCAGCCATCGCAAGTTCTACGTGGGTCACGACAGTGCACTCGCCCGGGCGGCCGTGCTCGACCCCGACCTCACCGTGGGCCTGCCGGCCGGCGCGACCGCCGCCACCGGCATGGACGCCCTCACCCACGCACTCGAGTCCTACCTGTCCGTGCGGGCGAACCCGTACAGCGACGGCATCGCCATACAGGTCATCGCCACCGTCGCCGAGTTTCTGCCGCGCGCCGTCGACGACGGAACCGACATTGAGGCCCGCGCGGAACTGCTGCTCGCCAGCCACGTTGCAGGAGTCGGTTTCTCGCACACCGGACTCGGTCTCGTGCACGGCATCGCGCATCCGCTTGGTGGACAGTTCAATATTCCGCACGGACTAGCGCTCTGCATCGTGATCGAGGGTGTGCTGCGCTTCAACCTCTCCGCCCGCGCGGCAAGAATCGCTCGGGTGGCCTTCGCTCTCGGCGTCGGGCGCACCGACGTGACCGAGGCCGAGAACGCGCAGCGCGCTATTGAGGCCGTCGCCGCGCTGGCCGTGAGGGTCGGCATGACCGGCCCGCTCTCGAAATTCGGAGTAACCGACGGTGATCTGGCATCGCTCGCCGCCGACACGCTCGCCGACAGCGTGACCATCAACAATCCGATCCAGCCCACCGTCGATGACGTGGTGCGCATTCTGAAGGAATCCCTGTGACCACCACGACCGAAACCCGGCAACCTGCCGGTGTCACCCGCGCCGACGAACTGGCGCTCCTCGCGAGCCTGCCCACCGGTCTGTTCATCGGCGGTGAGTGGCGAGCTGCGAGCGATGGAGGCACCTTCGACGTTTGCGACCCCTCGACCGGTGACGTTCTGGTTCAGGTAGCGGATGCGACGCCGCAAGACGGCCTCGCGGCGCTGGCGGCGGCATCCGCTGCCCAAAAGGGGTGGGCAAAGACTGCGCCGCGTGTGCGCGCCGAGATATTGCGGGCTGCATTCGAAGCGGTAACCGCTCGGGCCGACGACTTTGCCCTGCTGATGACGCTCGAGATGGGCAAGCCGCTCGCCGAGGCCCGCGGTGAAGTGAGCTACGGCGCCGAATTTCTGCGCTGGTTCTCGGAGGAGACGGCCCGCATTTCGGGCCGGTTCGCGGTCGCGCCCGACGGTCGAAGCCGCCTGATGGTGACCAGGCGTGCGGTCGGGCCGTGCCTGTTCATCACACCATGGAATTTTCCCCTGGCCATGGCCACGCGCAAGATCGCTCCGGCTATCGCAGCGGGGTGCACGATGGTGCTGAAGCCAGCAGCGCTGACACCGCTTAGCGCGCTGCTCTTCGCCCAGGTACTGCAGGAGTGCGGGCTGCCGGCCGGGGTGCTCAACGTCGTGCAGACTACAAGTGCCGGTGCCGTGACTGGGCCGCTGATCACCGATTCTCGGCTTCGTAAACTGTCGTTCACCGGATCGACCCCGGTGGGGATCAACCTGTTGAAAGCTGCGGCCGACCAGGTGCTGCGAGTGTCCATGGAGCTTGGCGGTAACGCTCCGCTCCTTGTCTTCGAAGACGCCGATCTCGATGCCGCCGTCGACGGCGCGATGGTCGCGAAGCTGCGCAATGGCGGTGAGGCTTGTACCGCAGCGAACCGCCTGCTGGTGCACGAATCCATCGCGGGGGACTTCACGCAACGCTTGGTAGAGCGGATGCGCGCCCACACCGTCGGCCGCGGCACCGAACCAGCCACGCTGCTCGGCCCGCTCGTCGACGAGGCCACCAGGGCCAAGGTTCACGAGCTCGTGATCGATGCCCAACGACAGGGTGCAACTCTGGCATTGGGTGGCACATACATCGATGGACCCGGGTATTTCTACGCGGCGACCGTGCTGACGGATGTCCCCGCCTCCGCACGCATCATGCGCGAAGAGGTCTTCGGTCCCGTCGCGCCGATCATCACTTTCAAGACCGAAGCGGAGGCGATCGCGTTGGCCAACGACACCGAGTTCGGTCTGGTCGGGTACGTCTTCACTCTCGATCTCAACCGTGCCCTGCGATTGTCGGAAGAGCTCGACGTGGGCATGCTCGGCGTGAATACGGGCATCGTCTCGAATCCGGCCGCACCGTTTGGAGGAGTCAAGCAGTCGGGGCTGGGCCGAGAGGGCGGTTTCGAGGGCATCGAAGAATACTTGGAGACTCGCTACGTCGGCATCGCCGACCCCTTTGCTGCTGTGAACTAGACCTTTGGGCGTATCGACGGTGTCGATGCGCCCATCGGGCACGTCTGGACCTTTACAGCTGGGGGCTTTCCTCCATATGCATCCAGTTCTAGGGTGTTGGTAGGCATCCTCTATAGCGCGCTGTCGCTCGTTGCGATGGTATGACTTTGAGTCCTTCAGGTTCTTGTTGCCGAGCATCTGAAAGGCCGCGCCATGTTCGAATTCATTCTGGCCGCCACCGCCCGCAGCTACTTCTTCTTGCGTCGATTCATGCCGACCGCTCTTGTGATCGACGCGATCCATACGAGGCGCGGGCTGAAGTGGGGTGTGCCGGCGATGCTGCTCGCCGTTCCGTATGCGCTCGCAGCTATCTATTGCCGAGCGCAGGTCGAAGCCGGCGGGCCCGGTTGGCTAAACCTGCTCGTGATCTTGTGTCTCTGGAACACCCTGAAGATTCTCTTGATCGGGCCAATCAGCCTGCTCAAGTTGATCGCGGTGCGCGTTCGTGAGGCTGTGGCCCGCCGTCGCATGACGCGGGCGGTTCTCCCAGAGGGCGTCGAGCGCTTCGACGAGCCCACGCTCGTATCCAGGCGCAGCTAACTTCACGTCACGGTCGGCGTACCTCCTGGTAGCGGCATGATTAGCTCACACACGACCGCGCACAGGAGGCTTCAGTATGACGATTCCGCAGGAGCAGTTTGAGGACCTGCTCAGCCGCTCCGCGCTCGCTGCTCTGTTCTACTATCCGGAGATAGCCGTCGACGATGACGGCCCCAACCTGCAGAACGACATCGCGTACTGCCTGGAACCTGTCGCTGGGATCGCGGACGAGGACGCCGAACGGCTGCGCGTCGCGATCAGGCGTGTGATCACGAATCCGACGGCGCATCGCTCTGAGCTGCTTGCTTTGGTCATCGAGTTGGCTCCGCCGCCTGCCGAGTAGCCGCGATCATGAACGACCCATCTGAGGAAGGCGCCGCGGCGCGGAAGGCGCTGGCGGAGCATCCGTCTGCTGATGAAGCGGCGGAGAAGCGGCGCCAGTATGTGGCGGCGAATCGCAACCGGATCCGCGCGATAAATCGGCTCTGGCGGGCCGAGCACCTAGAACGGGCCCGGGAGCTCAACCGGGACTCGATCCGTCGGGCCGCTGCTCGGCGGCATCGGGAGGCAGTGGGCCGAGCGCAACAAGGAGCGCCGTGCCGAGTTGCAGCGCAACCGGCGCAGCGATCCCGAGATCTACCGGTCCGAGCTGGAGGCCAACGCAGCAGCGCGACGGCTGAAGCGCAGCCTGAGTCGGGCCGGCCTCCCGCCGCAGCTTTTGCACGCGACGACCGCGGCGGAGTGCCGGGCCAACGAGCGCGAGGCCGATACCTACTTCAATGACCCGTCGCGGCCAGAGCATCTGCGGCAGTTCACGGTGTTCGCGGAATCGCTGACCGAGCACATGTTGAAGAACGACACTCGCATGCGCGAGTTCGCCGAGGCCTACGTGGAGACCAGAGCGCGCATGGGCCTTCCGTCGGTTCCGGCGGAGACCATCGTTCACGCCCGAGCCGTCGAGATAGTCGCGGAGCGGATGCGCCGGGTCGACCTACTGACCAGCCGCGACGTCGCCGCGGCCGTGCGGAGTACGAAAGCTGAGGTGCGGCGGGTAGAGCGACAACAGCAATTCGACCAACTCGTAAGAGCTGTCGTAACGAAGGTGCAGCGTAATTGCAAGCGGTATGTTGTCGAAGCTGAGATGGAGAACCAGGCAAGGGCACGTCGCGGGAAGCCGCGTGCGCCAGTGGAATCGCTGATCGTACAGGCACCCGCCCCGCTCGAGTAACCCTCCGATGGGAATCTCCAACCAGGCGCTGGGGATGTACTGCAAGATGAGCGCCCTGATGCAAGCACGGCAAGCCATCCGGCCCGCCGAAAGTCCCCGTGCCGCACCACGCGCCCGAGAATGATGGCGGCGGTCAGCGCGTCGCACGGGTCAACGAGGATGACGCGGTCAATAGGCCTTAGGAGCAGGACCAGGAAGGGGACGGCCACCGAATCAATCCCCATCCCGGTAACGCGCTGCATGCTCGAGCCGACCAACAACGCGAGGACTACATGAACGGTCCACCACATTTAGGCTTTCCAGGCTACGTACCGCGTCTCTTGGAATTCCAGCATGCCGGCACTTGCGCCACCGCGGCCGAGACCTGATTGTTTGGTGCCACCCAGGGCGCGAATGCCACGGAGGGAAACGGATCGTTGATCCCCCACGATGCCGGCTTCAAGCGTCTGGAGGTAGCTAGAGTTTTCGCCCGTTGCGACCATTGGGGCCAAGCTGACCGCGACTATACATTTTGTGTCTGGTCCTGAAGGTCCTGATGGTCCTCTGGTCGTTGCCGACACCGTCTTTTGTACTATGGGACCGTGACAAGGGACCTGTCGTCGGTGTAGTCCTCACCTGAGGGCAAGTAGGCCTGTGCGTCAAAAGTCGAGTTGACCTGCCGGAATGTGTAGGCGGGCTCCGGCCAGAGAGTTGTTAGCCGACCGTTGCGATGGTCCACGTACCAACTCTTGCACCCGCCGGTGAGCCACACCGTGCCCTCGGCGAGTCTGTCCAGACGGCCCATGTACGCTTCTTCGGCCGACTCGGAAACCTCCAGCTGAGGCAGCCCGGATTCGTCCTTGAAATCCAGGGCGCCCATGATGTAGTCGATCTGAGCCTCCGCGATATAGACCGCTGAGTTATGACCCAGCCCGGTGTTTGGGCCGCTGATAATCCACATGTTCGGGAATCCATGCACGGCTGTTGTGGCGTAGGCCTGCATACCGTTGGCCCAATTGGTGCTGAGCAAGATTCCGTTGCGGCCGGTGACACGGTAAGAAATCGGGAGATCGGTCGCCTCGAAGCCCGTGCAGGAGATCAGCACGTCCAATTTGTGGGGGACTCCGTCCTTGGTGAACACGCGATTCCCCTCAACTCGATCGATTCCGCCTGTTTCTAGCTCCACGTGCTCTTGGGTGAAGGCAGGGTAGTAGTCGTTGGACTTCAGTACACGCTTGCAGCCAAACGTGTAGTTGGGTGTCAGCTTCTGGCGCAGCTCCGGATCGGTGATTTGTCGGTGCAAGTGGTCAATCGCCACTTTCGCTGCAGTCGAGACCAAGGCGGGCGTGCCGCGGCGCTGGGCGTAGCGCTCTTCGTTGGACCAGAACATCTCTTTGCGCAGTTCTTGCATGGTTTCGGGCATCTTGCGGAATAGGCCCTTTTCCTCCTCGGAGTATGCCCGGTCGGGGCGAGGAGTCACATAGGGGGCAGAACGCTGGAAGACGACGACGCCGGAGGCGACCTTGGCGACCTCCGGTAGAACCTGGATGGCAGTGGCTCCGGACCCGATGATGCCGATCCGCTTACCCTCCAGCTGGACAACGTCGTCCCACCGCGCTGAGTGGAATAAGTCGCCGGAGAACTCGGAGAGACCATCGATGTTGGGTAGTTTGGGCTCGGAGAGATGACCTACCGCGGTGATCAGGGCTTTCCCAACGAACCGCCCTTGGGGGGTATTCACAATCCAGTGCGAAGATTGGTCGTCCCAGCGGGCGCTAGTGACTTCGGCGTGGAAAACGATTCGCTCCAGCAGGTTCTCCTCTTCCGCTGCGTTGCGGAGGTACTCGAGGATCTCCTGCTGGGATGCGAACATCCGCGACCACTCTGCGTTCGGCCGAAAAGAGAAGGAGTACAAGTGCGATGGGACGTCGCAGGCCGCCCCCGGGTAGTGGTTATCACGCCATGTGCCACCGACGTCATCCGCGCGCTCCAAAATGACGAACGAGCGCTTCCCCTCGCGAGTCAGTTGTGTACCCATTCCCAGGCCAGCGAAGCCTGCGCCGATGATGATGACATCGAGTGAAGCACCGTGTTCGGAATTTTTCAGTGAAGTGTTTTCCATTGTTGCTCCAGTTGCGCCTTGTATTGCGTTGCAGACGTGTTAGATGTGGATTCGTTCTTGGACCTGACCCCTCGGGAAGGCCTCGGGGATCGTGAGGAACTCGTTGATGATTTGAAAGAGCTGGGCCGGGCGTTCCTGCGGAACGGCGTGTCCGCTCTCGATGACCGCGTACCGTGCGTTGGCGATGCCGCCGAAGAGCAGCTTGGATTGCCGGTCCGGGACCATCTGGTCATAGCTACCGGCGATGACCAAGGTCGGAGCAAGAACTTTGGGCAGCTTGTCGCTCAGGTCGGCGTCTCGGTTCAACTTCATTTGCTCGGCAATCCCCGCGGGAAATTGACGGGCTTCGATCAGTGCCTGGACCTCGGAGTCGGTCTTGCTGGCGAGGAACGGTGGACCATAGGCCGTCAATGTCGCGAACTCACGCAACAGGTTGTCGTCCGTCTCGAAGAGGCGCTGCCAGATCCGGTTACGCAGCTTCTGCTGCGTGCCGGCCCGGACCCATCCGGCGACGAGGGTCAGCGTTAGGGCGGTAGCGGGCCTGTCCGCGGCCAGATCTGCCGCCACCAATGCACCCAGCGAGTACCCCACAAGGTGGACGCCCTGATTCGGAGCGCGTTCATCAATGACGCGCGAGACCTGTGCCGAAAGGTAGCCCAAGGACAGTTCTCCATTCGTAGTCTGCAGGTCGAGGGCTATAACTCGGTATCGGGTAGTGAGCATGGGGAACAACGTGCGGAAATGCGTGGAGGCGCTTCCGCCAGTGCCGTGCACCAGCACGACCGTTGGCCTCGCGTCGTACGGGGCGCCTGTGTCGTAGAAGGGGACAGTCAAGTCACCAACTAGGACGAGCCCCTCCTGCGCATCTGGATGAATCTTCATTCATATCCCTTCGATTATTGGGCAGCTACTGACCCGTTCGATTGCGAGTCCGGACAACTTGGTGGTCATCACCTGCCACGCGTGCGTCGATATCCGGTTGGAGACGGGACTATTCGACCAGAAGTGACACGGTCTCGGCCACACATGCAATCCGGTCTGGCGTATCGACCTCGATGCGATGGCCGATAACGGCTTGGTGGCCCCGTTCCGACTCGGTCACGGATAGGAGCGTGAGCCGGTCGCGCACTTGGGAGCCCACGGGCACGGGGTTTGGAAACCTCACCTTGTTGAGCCCGTAGTTCACGACCATGCGCAGTCCGACGACCCGGTATACCTGCTTGGTCAGGAACGGAATCATCGAGAGCGTCAGGTACCCGTGAGCCACGGTCCTGCCAAAGGGCCCGGCGGCGGCCGCGACGGGATCAACGTGAATCCATTGTTGGTCGCCCGTTGCAGCGGCGAAGGCCAGGACCTGATCTTGTGTCACAGTGTGCCACCGGCTAACGCCGAGCTCCTCGCCGACGAGCTCTTCAAGCTGTGTGAGGCCGTGAATCTCTCGCACGGGTCAGCGCTCTAGGATCGGCCGGTAGACGGCCTGCGTCTCGGCCAGGCTCTCGCCGAGAACCGCCCCGCCCTGGAACTCCTCGGGCACGAGGTTCTCCCCGAGCTGTTCGAGAACAGTGGCGTCGGTCATGCATGCTTCAAGGGCGCTCTCGAGTGCCGTCGCAATGGGCGTCGGCAGGTCCCTCGGGCCGAACAGCCCGAAGATGGATGTCGCATTCACGAGATCGGTATAGCCGAGCTCGGCAAGCGTGGGCAACTCTGGAAGCCAGCGCAGTCGCTGCGAGGTCGTCGCGGCCAGCGCCCGAAACGTTCCCTCGTCGATGCGTGAATCGACGTCGGGGTGATCGTTGATAAACAGTGCGTCGACGTGCCCGCCGAGCAGGCTGGTGGTCATCTCGGCATTTCCGGATGCCGGAACGGCCACGACGTCGACTCCATACTCGTTCCGGAGGCGTTGCAGCTCGATTGCGGCCGGGCTGGAAGCTCCGGGAACGCCGATGGTAAGTGTGCCCGGATGCTTTTCCGCAGCCGCAAAGAATTCCTCCGCGCTCTCGTACGGGGACTCCTCGCCCACCACGATGAGCGTAGGATTCTCGGCCATGACGCCAATCGGGGTGAAATCGTCGAGCGAATAGGCCAGCGTGTTCACCATCGGGGTCATGATGAGCGTGCCCGCCGTTCCCAGGCCAAGGGTATAGCCGTCCGGTTTCGCGCTTGCCAGTTCTTGCATTGCCACTGCCCCACTGCCGCCCGCTTTGTTCTCCACTACGAAGGCCTCGCCGAGGACGTCGGTAAGGCATGACGAGACGGACCGTGCGGTGAGATCGGAGGGACCGCCGGCCGCGTACGGCATGAGAACCGTGACGGCCTTCGACGGGTAGGTCTCTGTACTGCCGCCGGTCGTGTCGCCCGCGCACCCGGCCAGCACGAGAGACAGCCCGACGACTGCGGCGGGAACCACGAGGTATGTGCGTGTCTTAGACATTATTTCCGCCTACCGGAACGCCGGAATGCCGGTGATGTGGTTGCCGAGAATGAGCGTGTGCACCTCGTCCGTTCCCTCGTAGGTACGCACGGACTCCAGGTTGTTCGCGTGGCGCAGCGGAGAGTATTCGGTGGTGATGCCGTTGCCACCGAGGATGGAACGGGCCTCGCGGCAGATGTCCAGCGCCTGGCGCACGTTGTTGAGCTTGCCAAGTGAAATCTGCACGGGCTCGAGAACAGCGGCATCCTTCATGCGGCCGGTGTGGATGGCGAGCAGGGTGCCCTTCTGAATTTCGAGCAGCATGTTCACGAGCTTCAGCTGCGTGATCTGGTACGCGGCGAGGGGCTTGTCGAACTGCATGCGTTCGAGGGAATACGCCAGGGCCACTTCGTAGCTGTCCCGCGCGGCACCCATCGCACCCCAGATGATGCCATAACGGGCCTCATTCAGGCATGCGAACGGTCCGCTCAGGCCGCGCGCTCCCGGCAGTAGCGCGGTGTCGGGAAGCCGAACGTCGTCGAGCAGGATGTCGCACTGGATGGAGGCCCGCATCGAGAGTTTCGCCTCGATCGGCGTCGCAGTGAAGCCAGGTGTGTCGGTGGGCACGATGAAACCGCGCACGCCCTCGTCGGTCATGGCCCAAATGATGGCGATCTGGGCAATGGATGCGAGGCCGATCCACCGCTTGGATCCCTGGAGGATCCAGCCCCCGGTGTGATCCCGGCGGGCGGTCGTTGCCATGCTCGACGGGTCGGAACCTGCGGTCGGTTCGGTGAGTCCGAAGCATCCGATCAGCCGGCCGGCCGCCATCTCGGGCAGGTATCTGTTCTTCTGCTCCTCGGAGCCCCACTTGTGGATGCTGCTCATTGCGAGCGAACCCTGCACGCTCACGAAGGTGCGCAGGCCGGAGTCGCCGGCTTCGAGTTCCATGGCGGCCAGGCCATATTCCACGCTCGACCGGCCGGGGCAGCCGTAGCCGGTGAGGTGCATGCCGAGCAGCCCGAGGGCGCCCATCTGTTCCACGATCTCGGGCGGGAAGTGCGCCGATTCGTACCAGTCCTTGATATACGGCCCGATTCTCTCCCGTACGAAGGTCCGAACCGTGTCACGCAGTTCGAGTTCGGCTGCGCTCAGCAGCCCGTCGAGATTCAGAATATCCGAGGTGGTCGCGGGCATGAGTGGCTCCTTTGCCGAGTTTGCGCGCTGGGTGACCAGCGCCACGCTCTCGACTGTGCCAGTAAATCTATTTTCGATCCAATACCGAATCGGGGGCGGAATTATTTCTATTCAGCATGAATCTCGGTGGTGGGAATCACGGGTGGAGTGGGGAGTACCTCTTCAGAGAGTCGCAGGACCTCGCGCAGTGCCGGGCTGTCATTGTCGGCGCGCCACACGAGCTGCAAGAGGATGGGCGCCATTTCGTCATCGAGGGGCAGAAAAACAACGCCGGGGTAGTGCACGTTTTCGGCCACCGTGGAGACGGTGAGTGCAACGCCGATCCCGGCCGCGACGAGCGAGACGAGCGTCCACGTGTCGGGAGCCACCTGCACGATGGAGGGCACGAAACCGGCCGTGCTGGCCAGTCGCATGAGGTAATCGCGCAGGATCGCGCCGGGGTCCTGCGGCAACGTCACGAAGTGTTCGCCGACGAGATCTTGCATGGAAACGGACTGTCGATCGGCGAGCGGATGGCTGGAGTGGATCGCGATCACGAGGTTCTCGTAGGCGATCACCCGATGTTCGATGCCGGCCGGGATGAAGTTCCACCGCCCCAGTCCGATCTCCATCTCCTGGTTGATCACCTTGTCGAGCGCGGGGGTGGCGAAGTTAGAGCTGTAGAGCTCGAAGTCGATTCCCGGGTGGGTCGCGCGCACGAGTTTGGCGAGTGTGCCCACCATGACGTGTGATGATGCTCCAGCGAACGCCACTCGCACCCGGCCGGTCTCGCCCTTTCCCGCCGACGACACCGCGACCCCCGCACGACGCACGCCGTCGAGGATGTCTGTGGCTGGCTGCACGAGCGCTTCGCCCGCCGGCGTGAGACGCACCGAACGGGTGCTGCGGGAGAAGAGCAGGGTTCCGAGCTCGCGCTCCAGGTTCTGGATGGCCCGGCTCAGTGGGGGCTGCGCCATGAAGAGTTTTGCGGCAGCGCGGCCGAAGTGAAGTTCCTCGGACACGGCCAGGAACGCACGAATTTGCTGGATTTCCATGCTTCAACTATTTCGATAGCCGCATGAAACTGTCAACGATTTATGCACTATTGCCCTGGGAGTATCAATCGAGAGCGTAATTGATATTGGACAGGGAGTAATTCCGTTTGCGACAGTGAAGGCACGACAGACGAACAAGGAGTCATTCAATGGATGAATCTGGCGCAGCAACGAGGCTGCACAGGATTTTCGGTCGACCTGGAAGCGGGCCACTGAGCGGAATCATTGTGGCGGACTTCAGCCGCGTTCTTGCCGGCCCGTACTGCACCATGCTGCTCGCCGACATGGGTGCCACCGTCATCAAAGTGGAGAGTCTGCAGGGCGATGACACCCGTGGGTGGATTCCGCCGGTGCGCGACGACGAGGCAACGTTTTACCTTTCGGTCAACCGCAACAAGCACTCGATCGCGCTCGACCTTAACGACGCGGCCGACCGCGCGGTGGCCCATGAGCTCGCAGCGCGGGCCGACGTGCTG
Organism: Cryobacterium sp. TMT1-2-2; assembly: GCF_004403505.1. Classification (NCBI taxonomy): domain Bacteria; kingdom Bacillati; phylum Actinomycetota; class Actinomycetes; order Micrococcales; family Microbacteriaceae; genus Cryobacterium; species Cryobacterium sp. TMT1-2-2. Next base: position 62,478 of record NZ_SOGS01000009.1, read on the forward strand.
GTGGAGAACTTCAAACCGGGTGGCCTCGACCGGTTCTTCCTTGACTACGACTCGGTTGTGACACGGAACCCCGAGGTAATCTACGCCTCGATCACCGGATTCGGCACCGGAGCCGGGGCCGGGCTTCCCGGTTACGACCTGCTCGTGCAGGCCGTGTCCGGCATGATGAGCCTCACCGGCGGCCAGAACACCGAGCCTTACCGCGCCGGGCTCGCAATGTTCGACGTGATCACCGGATTGCACGCGGGTATGGGCATCCTGGGTGCCCTGCACCACAAGGACCTTACCGGCAGTGGGCAGCGTGTGGAACTCAACCTGCTCTCTTCCGCGCTCTCCGGGATGGTCAACCAGTCTGCCGCCTACGTCACGGGCGGGGTTATTCCTACCCGCATGGGCAATGAGCACCCGAGCCTTTACCCCTATGAGCCGATGCCGACTGGCGACGGAATGCTTATCATTGCGGCGGGCAACAATCCCCAATTCACGAAGCTGTGCGCGGCGCTCGACATCACGGAGGCGGCGACGGATGTCCGCTTCAACTCGCCTCAGGCCCGCAACGCGCATCGCGGCCCGCTGCGGGAGATCCTGCAGCGTCAGCTCGCCCGGCGCTCGGCCGCGGAGTGGTTCGAGTTTCTCTCCGAGCTGGGCCTGCCGTGTGCACCGATCCAGGACGTGAAGGGCGGCATCGAGCTCGCCGAAAAGCTCGGCCTTGAGCCGGTCGTGTTGGCGGGAACCGGGGATCGCAGCATTCCCACGGTGCGGCATCCGGTGAAATTCTCCCAGACCCCGGTGACCTACGACCTAGCTCCGCCGAAACTCAACGAGAGTTCCGCTCTCGTGCGCTCGTGGCTTGCCACACGCGAGGCGCAGCTCGTTGACTGAGCCATTCCGTGCCCGGGTCGCGGTGCGGTGGAGCGACCAGGATCTCAATGGCCACGTCAATAACGCGCGTGTCGCCACCCTGCTCGAGGAAGCCAGGCTCGCGTGGCGGGCGCAGGCGCTCACGGGCTACGACCACGTCGACTCCCCGACGGTCGTGGCCGCGCTGCAGCTCAGCTTTCGCCGCCCGATCGAGTTCGGCCCCGCCGTCGAGATCGACGTGTGGGTCTCCCGGGTGGGATCCACGTCGTACACCCTGCACTATTCAGGAAAACAGGCCGGCCACCCGGTATTGGATGCCTCGACCGTGATGGTTCCCGTGCACCCAGTACACGGGACTGCTCGACTGCTCGACGCCGAGGAGCGCAGTTCGCTCGACCGCTGGTTTATCGCCGATGCAATGCCGCAGAGGCAGCAACAGAAAGGCACAGCATGACCGACACCGACACCGCCATCAACACTGACGCAGTCATAAATAGTGACTACTATCTGGTCGACGACTTCCTCAGTGACGAGGAGCGCGCCCTCCGCCTCAAGGTGCGGGCCTTCGCAGACGCGGAAGTGCTCCCCATCATCAATGATTATTGGGATCGTGCCGCGTTCCCCTTCGAGCTGGTTCCGAAGATCGCCAGACTCGGGATCGTGGGCGGCACGATCGAGGGCTACGGATGCCCCGGGCTGAGCCGCCTGGGCGCCGGAATGGTGTCCCTCGAAATGTCCCGCGCTGACGGGTCGATAAACACCTTCATCGGGGTCCAGTCCGGTCTCACCATGGGCACGATCAACATGCTCGGTAGTGAGGAGCAGAAGCAGCGCTGGCTACCCGGGCTCGCGGCGCTCGACCTCGTGGGCGCGTTCGGACTCACCGAGCCCAACCACGGATCCGATTCGGTAGCGCTCGAAACGAGTGCGCGACTCGAGGGAGCGCACTACGTACTCAACGGAGCCAAGCGCTGGATCGGTAATGCGAGTTTCGCTGACGTCGTGGTGATCTGGGCGCGCGACGAATCCGACGCCAAGGTCAAGGCCTTCGTCATGGAGAAAAACAGCGACGGCTCCTTCCCCGACGGTTACGAAGCCACCGTCATCACGGGCAAGGTCGGCAAAAGGGCCATCCTGCAGCCGGACATCACGATCACGAATCTGCGCATTCCCACCGAAAATAAGCTCGTGAACGGCCACTCCTTCGCGGACGCCGTTCGGGTGCTCAATTCCACCCGTGGCGGGGCCTCGTGGGAGGCTCTGGGACACGGCATCGCCGCCTACGAGGCCGCTGTTGCATACGCCCGCGACCGCGTTCAGTTCGGCAAGTCCATCGGGAGCTTTCAGCTTGTGCAGAACAAACTTGCCAATATGCTCGCGGAGCTCACCGCAATGCAACTCCTCTGCTTCCGGCTGGCCACGCTCGCTGACCAGGGCAAGATGACCGGAGCCATGGCTTCGCTCGCCAAAATGCACACGGCCCAGAAGGGGCGGTGGATCTGCCAGGAGGCCCGCGACATGCTCGGCGGCAACGGCCTGCTGCTCGAAAACCACGTGGCTCGGCACCTCACCGACATGGAGGTCGTGCACACCTACGAGGGCACGGACTCGATCCAATCGTTGCTGATCGGCCGCGACATCACCGGAATTTCGGCGTTCGCATGAGCCTCCGGCCCGCGAGCGCCCATCCACAGACCGACATGCACGGACCGAACAGGGAGATTTTATGAACAGGTTCAATGACAGGGTCGCCGTGATCACCGGCGGTGCCCAGGGTATCGGGGCGGCCACGGCCTTGCGGCTCGCCACGGAGGGCGCTCACGTGGCCATCCTTGATCTGAACGGGGATCGCGCGGCCGCCACCGCCGAGCAGATCTCTGCGGCCGACGCCGTGGTCACGGCCGGCGGATCGGCCAATGGCCTCGTGTGCGACGTCACAGACGAAGACCGGGTTTCCGAGGCATTCCAGCAGGTATTCGACACGGCCGGCCGTCTCGATGTTCTCGTGAACAACGCAGGGATCACGCGCGACAACCTGCTGTTCAAGATGGGTCGCACCGACTGGGACTCGGTGCTCGTCACCAACCTGACGAGTGCGTTCCTGTGCGCCCAGGCTGCCCAAAAATTCATGGTCCCTGCCCGATACGGCAGGATCGTGAGCCTGAGCAGTCGCTCGGCCCTCGGCAACCGGGGTCAGGCGAACTATGCGGCGGCCAAGGCGGGGATTCAAGGTCTCACTGCAACGCTCGCCCTCGAGTTCGGCCCGTTCAACATCACCGTGAACGCTGTCGCACCCGGGTACATCGCCACGGCTATGACCGCCGCCACCGCCGAGCGGATCGGCAGCACCGCGGAGAACCACCAGAAAGCGGTCGCCGAGCGCACACCGCTCGGCCGGGTAGGGGCACCGCACGAGGTCGCCGCTGCAATCGCCTTCTTCGCGAGCGATGATTCCTCCTATATCTCCGGGCAGACCCTCTACATCAACGGGGGAGCGCGCTGATGGCCGAGGCGTTTCTCGTCGGCGGGGTGCGCACCCCCGTGGGTCGCTATGGCGGGGCCCTGTCGGGCATCCGCTCTGACGATCTCGCGGCGCTCGTGCTCGGCGAGCTCGTGCACCGCACCGGCATCGACCCCGCTGCGATCGACGAGGTGATCCTCGGCAACACCAACCAGGCCGGCGAAGACAGCCGCAACGTGGCGCGCATGGCCAGCCTGCTCGCCGGTTTTCCCGACGAGATCCCCGGGCTCACGGTCAACCGCCTGTGCGCTTCGGGTCTGAGCGCCATCATTCTCGCGTCGCACATGATCAAGAGCGGCGCCGCAGACGTGGTCGTGGCCGGCGGTGTGGAATCGATGTCGCGGGCGCCATGGGTGCTGGCCAAACCGGAGAAGGCCTTCGGGCGCCCGGGCGAGATCTCGGACACGAGCATTGGGGCGCGCTTCGTCAACCCGAGGTTTCCATCCATGTCCACGCTCTCGATGCCTGAAACGGCCGAGGAGCTCGCCCAGGTCGACAACATCACCCGCGACGAAGCGGATGCCTTCGCCCTCGGTTCCCATGAGCGGGCGGCTGCGGCCATCGACGGCGGTCGTTATGCGGCCGAAATCGTTCCGGTGGCCACGAAGAAAGGGCTCGTGGAGCACGATGAGGGGCCGCGGCGGGACACCACTCTCGAGACCCTCGCCGGCCTGCGCTCTGTCGTACGGCAAGGCGGGATCGTGACGGCGGGCAATTCGAGCACGCTCAATGATGGAGCCTCCGCCGTGATCGTGGCCAGTGCGAGGGCCATCGAACGGCTGGGCCTCGCGCCGCGCGCACGAATCGTGGACGGAGCCTCGGCCGGGGTGCCTCCGCAGATTATGGGCATCGGTCCCGTGCCGGCCACCCGTAAGGTGCTCGACCGTGCGGGGTGGTCGCTCGGCGACGTGGGAGCGATCGAGCTCAATGAGGCCTTTGCCGTGCAGGCGCTCGCCTGCATCCGGCGCCTCGGACTCGACCCGCAGATCGTGAACCGTGACGGTGGAGCGATCGCCCTCGGGCATCCGCTCGGATCATCGGGCTCACGCATCGCCATCACTCTGATAGGCCGGATGGAGCGCGAGGGCGCCCGTCGCGGATTGGCGACCATGTGCGTGGGCCTCGGCCAGGGCACGGCGATGCTGCTCGAACGAGTCTGAGCCTGCTGCGCGTTTATGCAGACGAAGTAGCAGTACACCCCCGAAATAGTATTGGAGATGAAATTATGACCTTGCGACAGTGAATACGGGCTGGACCGAATCACCCCACCATGAGACACACATCAGATGACAATGAGGTCAGCTTTGAAGAAGAACACCGCAATATTCCTGCCCGCAATCACCGGACTGGCCATGCTGGGCCTTCTCGGCTGCAGCGCCGCCGGCGCCGCGGGATCCCCGAAAGCAGAAGACGACTACCCGTCAAAGCCCGTCACCTTCGTGGTGCCATTCGCCGCGGGAGGTCCCTCCACAGTGACCGCCCTCGCCTACGCCTCCTGCCTCGAGGAGGGGCTCGGCCAGACCTTCGTGGTCGAGAACCAACCGGGCGGAAGCGGCGGCCTGGCCATGCAGGACGTGTCGAGCGCCAAGCCTGACGGGTACACCCTGACCCTCGGCACGAACGGCCCGCTTGTGATGAATCCCATGATCAACAAGCTCAACTACAACCTCGAGGACTTCACCTCGATTGGTGTGATGGCGCAAATGCCGACCGTGCTCGTCGTCGGCGCGGAATCTCCCTACGAGAGCGCCGAAGAATTCTTCGCCGCGGCTAAAAAGAACCCAGGAAAGCTTAGCGTCGCCATCCCCGGGGCCACGACCTCAGCGGCCATCGAGTTGGGGCGACTGAGCGACGAATACGACATCGACGTCACCGCCATTCCGGCCGCTGGAAACGCCGAGATGACCACGAGCCTGCTCGGTGGCCACGTCGACGCTCTCTTCATCACCGATCATCAGGACGTGCAGTCGCGCATCGACGACGGGTCATTCGTGCCGCTCGCCGTGAGCAGCCCGGAGCGGGCCGACTGGTACGCGAATGTGCCAACCCTGGCCGAACAGGGATTCCCGGACCTCGTCAACGCCGTCTCGGTGTTCGGAGTCGTCGGGCCGAAGGGCATGCCCGACGATATTGTCTCCACCCTCGAGGCAGAACTGAAGACCTGTTCGGAGGACCCGAAGGTGGTCGACCAGGTCGGGAAGATGTTCGTGCCGGCCGAGTTCGGGGACGCTGCTGCCCTCGACCAGATTTTCGCGGACATGCAGAAGCTCTACGAACCCATCCTCGGTCAAGAATGAGTGACGACACGCTCGAGGCCACCGAGGTCGCCGAGCCCGAGGTGGTGGGAAGCGGCGCTCGGAACAATGGTCACTACCGGCTCGTCCCGGTGGTGCTGTTGGTGACAGCAATAGTCGCTGTGGTCGAGTCCTGGCGCCTCGACCTGGGCGAACTTACCAACCCCGGGCCCGGACTCTGGCCGTTCGTGGTCTCCATCGCGGTCACCGTCACGGCTGCCATTCTCACGATGGTTCCCGACACGGAGGCGTACGAGAAGTGGACCAGGCTCACGACCCTGCTCGTCGGCGGAGTGCTGAGCCTCGTGGTCTTCATCCTGCTCTTCACGGCGATCGGATTCGTCGTTCCCGCCTTCCTGCTGCTCCTGCTGTGGCTGCGCGTGTTCGGCGAAGAATCGTGGCGGCTCGCCCTCGTGCTTGCGGTCGGAGGCACCGCCGTCTTCTACGTGGGCTTCGCAGTTCTGCTCGGTGTCCCCTTTCCCGACGACATCGTCGTGGGCACCATCACCCGACTGATCGGAATGTGACATGGACGTCTTCAACAATTTGGGCCTCGGATTCTCTGTTGCCTTCGACCCCATGAACCTGCTATTCGTGTTTGTGGGAGTGGTTATCGGCACAGCGATCGGAGTGCTGCCGGGCCTCGGCCCCACGGCCACGATCGCCCTGCTACTGCCGATCACGTACACGATGGACGCCACGAGCGCCGTGATCATGCTCGCAGGCATTTACTACGGCTCGATGTACGGCGGCACGATCACCTCGGTGCTGCTGCGGATACCGGGGGAAGCGGCATCCGTTGTGACGACCTTCGACGGATACCAGATGACCAAGCAAGGGCGGGCCGGCCCGGCGCTCGGAATCAGTGCGATCGGCAGCTTCATCGGCGGCACCGTGGCCATCATCGGGCTCACCTTCCTCGCGCCTGTCCTCGCCCGGGTCGCCGTGGCCGTGGGCCCGGCCTCCTACGTGGCGATCATGGTGCTGGGGCTGTTCCTCGTGACCTCGCTCGGCACCGGCTCCACGATGAAGAGCCTGTGCATGGCCGCAATCGGCCTGCTGCTCTCGACCGTAGGCCAGGACCCGATCACGGGAACGGCCCGCTTCACTTTCGGTATCCCGTCCCTGCTCGGCGGCTTCGACTTCGTCGCGATCGCGATGGGCCTTTTCGGCGTCGGCCAACTGCTGCACAGCCTCGAACGCACCGAAAAAGCGCAGGCGATCACGACCAAGATTAAAAATATCTGGCCCTCCCGCAAGGATTTCCGGGACTCGTCCGGCGCGATCGTGCGCGGTTCGCTGCTCGGCTTCGTGATCGGGGTTCTGCCCGGCGGCGGCGGCGTCATCTCGTCCCTCGCTTCCTACGCGCTCGAAAAGCGCCGCGCGAAAGACCCCTCGAGGTTCGGCAAGGGAGCGATCGAGGGGGTAGCGGGGCCGGAGACAGCGAATAACGCATCGTCGACATCCGCCTTCATACCGCTGCTGATCTTGGGGATTCCCTCGAACGTGGTGCTCGCGATGCTCTACGGCGCGCTGTTGCTGCAGGGGATTACGCCGGGGCCGTCGCTGATCGAGGATCGCCCCGACATCTTCTGGGGCGTCATCGCGTCCATGTACATCGGCAACGTGATGCTCGTAATTCTCAATATCCCACTGATCGGCATTTTCATCCAGATGCTGCGGGTCAGAACCGGAATCCTTGCAACGTTTGCTCTCATGGTGGTCATGGTGGGCGTTTACTCAATAAACAACAATCCCTTCGACATGTGGGTGGTCCTGATCTTCGGCGTCTTCGGGTGGATTATGATCAAGACTGGTTTCGACCCTGGGCCACTCGTACTCGCCTTCATCCTCGGGCCGATCTTGGAACGATCGTTTCGGCAGTCGATGTTGATCTCTGGCGGCAGCTTCGACATCTTCGTCTCCGATCCCATCTCGGCAACCATTTTCGGCTTGCTCGCGACGTTCGTGGCTTACACGTTTATCAGCCGCATGCGTCGTGCCAGGACGGCCAGGGCTGCGGCTGCCGCCCCCACGAAAACCCGAGTGGACGCGAAGTAGGCGTTCACTCGATCGCTTGTCACGTCTGGTAAACATGTCGGGTGCTCAGTGAATGACCGAGTGGTGGGCTGCGAGTCCACCCGGGGGACGCGGTAATTTTTTGTCCCGAGACCAATGGAGGTTCTTGAGTACCCGGCAAGAATGAGAACTGTCTTCACTGCTGCTGGGTGGCAAGCGTGACGGGACTTCGCATCGTGACCGTGAGCCCTACCGGGTACGACCACGATCCAGTCCAGACCATTGTGGGGCGGGTGCCTGGGTAAGCACAGCGGTGACCAAAAACGCACCATAAACCCCAAAATCTGACCAGATTCAGGCCGTATCTCACCGTACAGCGCGTACACTAAACCCCATGAGAACCGCGGAATTCCGCGGAAGTCTGCCCCATATGCAGGTGCGCACCACCACCCCGACGCCTATCATTTGTTCTTGGTTCGAGTCCAAATCCGCGCCTAGTTTCTGATCTCCGAAAAGACGCAGAAGAGCCATTTTGCCTCTGCGTCGACGTGCGAATGGTCGCCTACTCTTCATCCCTCGCAAACGCCCGATCGAGAAGCTCCGCGGTCGCCGGGTTCACCACCTCGCTTCGCCGGATGTAGTGCTGCACCGTGATTTTCGTGTCTGTGTGCCCTAGCAACTCCGCGGCCAGCTCGACGTTGGCGTTGTCGTTGACCGCGGTGGCCACCGTGCGGCGGAACAGGTGCGGCGTCACTCCGTCGATTCCTGCCTCACCAAGAACGCTGCGCAACTGGCGACGCACGTTCGCGGTGGTCAGCGGGGTTCCGTCGCGAGACTGAAACAGCAGGCCATCGGGGGAGAGGTCGTGGGACATAGCGAGTCGTCGACGCACCGCGTCCGACGTGAACGTCGGCAGCGCCACCACGCGCCGCGACTTCGCCGTCTTCGAGTGATTCTGCCGAAAGGTCAACTCGCCCTTGCGGCTCACGATCGTGCCGGCGAGACGGATGCACGGTACGGCACTGGTGACGTCGACGTCCACGCGTCGGATCGCCAGCACTTCTCCGATGCGAGCTGACGTGCCGAGCATCACCTCGACGATCGAGCTGAGCTGCCCATCTGGCCGTGGACCGGAGACGTGTCCGACGCCGGCTTCCCACCGCGCGATCGCGGTGCGGATCTTGTTGACCTCGACCGCGGTGAGTGCATCGGGGATGTGGGGCTCGCGATGTAAACGGGCCACATGATCCATGAGGTTGGTCGGGAGGATCTCGTGCCGCACGGCCAACTCGAGCGCCAGGCGCAGCACGACGCGCGATTGTTTGGCGCGGCTGCAGGAGAGCTTGGCCATCTGCTTGATGAACTGATCGCAGCGGAGGAAGCCGATCTCGCGCAGGGTGAGGTCTTGAAATACCGGCAGCACGAGCGTGCGCATGTTGCGCTCATACAGATTGCGGATGGTCCTGGAGATTCGACCCTCCGCGTCGATGTCGTCCAGCCAATACTTCACCAGGTCGGTGAATGCGCTGTCTGGAGTCAGGTAACCGTTTGTGGGCTGCACTTAGGTCCTCTCAGCTAGCTTGCCCTTCAACGCGCGTTCGGCCGCCTTGGCGCTACTGCCGGTGGCCTGCACCTGGCGCGACTGGCCATCCCAATCCCGGTAGTGGGTTCGGGCCTCGAACTGGCCCGACGGCCTGATGCGGGTGATGATGTCGCCGAAGGTGCCGATCGTCTGACGTGGCCGCGACATCAGTTCACCGCCGAGCGGGGGTACCGGGCTGTCCAGACGGTTCGCGCTGCTGGGCCATCCAGGAGCGCACGTCGGAGATGGCGAACTTCAGATGCTTGCCGAATCCGTACGCGGTCGGCCCCTTGCCGTGCACGCGCCAGTCGTAGACGGTCGAGACCGGGATGCCGAGGTAGCTCGCCAGCTCGGCGACATCCATCAGCGGTTCCAACGAGACGGCGGTTGAATTGTTTTCGTTCGTGTTCATATTCCGTAGGTGCGACCGGCGTACCTAAGCAATCAAAGGGGACCGAATGTGACGTGGTCGCCTCGCACGGCTGAGCGGCCAGAAGGCCATCTCGGAGGGGTTTTTGATGGGGTGACCAATTTCTTAACCTAAAAAGTCCCGGAAACCCTTGAGTTTCCGGGACTTTTGGTCGGGCTGACAGGATTCGAACCTGCGACCCCTTGCAGAATCGGGGCGATTCTGGACGTGACCGAATGTCTCGGGAATTCGCGGATTCCCTGGGTTTTGTAGGGAACGGGGCGGTTCACTACATCCCACTCTACGCGGACATTCTTGGTGGTCCACGGTTGTTTCAGGTGGGTAAGTGATGGGCATCGAGTGAAAGCACAGCAAGACGATGACATTTTCTGTGACGCGCTGTGGGCATCTGCTTCCGTCGCCCTCGCGCGGAAGCGGATCCTCGCCGACTACGACACCGCGTTCGATGTCAGTTTCGATCCCGATGCGGAGGTCGCTTGATGAGGTAGGTAGAAATCGCTCCTCGGGAGCCTCAGGTGAATGGCTTTTTGTTCCGACCAGACCGTTTCGCGAAACGCCGCAGGGCGCGAACTTTGCCGCAACCCGAAGCCATTTTCCTTCGACGCATGACGGATTCTTCTCTGATTCTCGCGATCAGTTGTTAGCGCGGCTCGTACGCCTTCGGTAGTCTCATCCCGCGGTCGGCCATGATCTGCCGAACCCGATTCGGGTAGTCCGTGATGATGCCGTCGACACCCAGGTCCATGAGCTCCTTCACCGTGGCCGGATCATCGCTGGTCCACGGAATGATCTTGAGACCGCGGGCGTGTGCCTTAGACACCATCTGCTGATCGGGGTAGAACTGAAAGCCGGGGTCGGCGACCGTGCCATTCTGGGGGAACCCGTAGTTTGGTGACACCGCAGTGAGGCCACCGGGAATTGCTGCGGCAGCCGTCGTGACGAGATCGCCGCCGTAGGTGTCGGCGTCGACTCCGCCGAGCCACGGTGAGGCACCGGGCTCACCCACCTGCAGGAAGTCTCGGTTGGTCAGCGCCACCAAAGGCCACTCCGGCGCCAGGTTGTGCATCTCATTAAGCGCCCCCCAGGCGAAGGACTGGATGGTGACCTGGTCCTCGATACCCGACGCGCGAATCTCCTCAAAGACCCGACGCACAAAGAGGCCTACTGGCGCAGTCTGCTCCGGGGTGCCGGCCTCAACCTTGGTCTCGATGTTCAAGGTGATCTGCTTAGCGTGGTAGCTCTTGACCAGGTTCAGCACATCTTTCAACTCGACCATCCGGAAGCCTGCGATTTGCTCCTGCTCAGGGAAGCCGAGTAGCTGCTGGAAGCCGCAATCCATCGTCTTGATCTGAGCCAGGGTCAGGTCTTTGATGTACTTACCCGCGTACGGGTACATCGGGTCGCCCTGCGTAACCGGTTCCGTGTCACGACACTTTAACGGGCTGATCTGCCGGTCGTGATTGACGACTACCTTCTCATCCCGGGTGATCTGAGTGTCCAGCTCCAACGTGGAGACACCAAGGCGCATGGCCTTGCCGAACCCCTCCAACGATTCTTCAGTAGTCATACCTATGCCACCCCGGTGGGCCTGCAGATCGAAGTGGGACTTCTGGGGCAGCACGCCGGAATCGTCGGCTGCGGCTGCCGGGAGCGCGAAAGGTGCCATTAAGGCAGGCACAAGGGCCAGCGTAGCGAGGACATGACGTAAGGACATTGGATGCTCCGCTCAATTGGAATAGGCCGTGACGTCACAAACCATAGGGTTGCGACAGACTCATCTGGTGGCTAAAGAGTGCCCGTGAGGTGAACACTCAAGAAACGAACACCCGACGTTGACACCGGGCCTACCTTCACCAAACAGCCACCTCCGCACCACGAGTAAAGCCCGAGGTGGCGAACAACCCAGTATTCGAGACAATTTTGTTGTGGAGTTGATTGCTTAGTGGACACGTTCACGTCGGCGAAGCCGTGTCTCAGATAATGACCTGCTCCGGTTGATCAGATGTTGATGGCGGAGCATGATTTCGGCGGCTTCGCGTTTGCCGACCTTGGGTTGGCGAGGCCGCAGACGACGGGCAGTCCGTCTAATGTCCAAATCAGGTGGAGGCGGAATCCCCGGCAGTAGCGGGAGTGGCGCGCGCAGTAGCGGTGGCTGGCGTGCCCCGGCTAGGTCGGAGCGCTTCACGGTCTTCCGGATTTACCGTGGGGTTCCGGGGTTGAATCGATCAGTCGGGTGATCTCGCCCTAGGACGGGGGTATCCGGGGCGAGTTCGATGATCACCGCGGAGAGCAGACCGATTGCTTGGCGGAGCGCCTACGCAGGGAAAGTCCGATCGGGCTCAGCAGTTGGCGCGCAACCAACCGATAAGGGCTCACTCATCTAGGTGTTCGCGGAGCCGGCAATGAAGGTCTTCAAGCTGCCGGGGATGTAAAGCACAACCGATCTGAGCCAGCGAAGCCTCAGCCCCGAGCGCTTCCGCGGATGATGAGCTCGCAAGGAAAGACAACGTGTTGAGCTGTCATCTGCGGTGAGTTGATGCGATCTAGTAGCATGCGTGCTCCGACGCGAGCCATTTCTCGGCTTGGCTGACGCACGGTGGTGAGGTCGAAAGATTGCCATGATGCGATTTCAACGTCGTCATACCCGATGACCCAGAAGTCGTCAGGGGTGGTCAGCCCATTACTGCGCACCGCATCGAGGGCTCCGAAGGCCATGAGGTCGTTGGCACAGAAAACGGCTTGCGGCGGATTCGCCTGATTGATGAACTCATGCATAACCCGAAAGCTTTGCTCGTGCGAGAATCCGCCGTGACGAAGAAGGTCGTCGGGCACGGGATAACCGTGCTCCGTCATCCGGTTCATGAATCCCCGACCGCGATCGCGCGAGGTGCTCGCGCTTTCGCTGCCTCCGATGAAGCCAACCCGAGTCTTTCCGTGCTGGATCAGGTAGTCCGCGACGACGGCCCCGCCGGAGAGATTGTCACTCGTCACCTGATCACATTGCAGACCGTCGATGCGGCGGTTGATCAAGACAATCGGGCTGCCCTTCTTCAACGCGGCTTGCAGCTCAGCAGAGTCCTCGGTCGCTGTCGTGAAGATGACGCCGTCCACGGCTCGTTCTCGGATGGCACGCAGGGCATCATGGTGACTGCCGCCGCCCGCATTCCAAATAACGACTCTGTACCCGGCAGCGTCGAGTTCACGGGTCAACTCATCGAGTACTTCTGGGTAGAAGGGATTTGTGATGTCGGCAACGACGACGCCGATCGTGTTCGTACGCTGGGTTTTCATCGCCTGCGCCCCGGCGTGTGGCACGTACTCCAGGGTTTCCATCGCCGCCAGGACCTTGGCCTTTGTCTCAGCGCTGATTCTGGAGGAAGACGACATGGCACGCGAGACTGTCGCCTGGGACACACCGGCTAATTGTGCGACGTCTCGGCTGGTTATCACGTCGTCCTCCTCGAGGAGATTACAGAATTACTTGTTGGCGATTGGATCATATTCGGCGGAGAGGCCGCGGCGCAGTCGCACCCGCGGCGCCGTCTCGGGGGACCAGAAAGCGCCGGCCAGGGTGATGAGTGAGGTCAGCACCATGTAGACCGCCACGAGCCAATACCGGTCAAACTCCGGCCCGATCAACAGCGTAGCGATCAACGGCGCGAACCCGCCGGCGAAAACCGCCGCAACCTGCGGGCCAACCGAGGCTCCAGAGTAGCGCAGCTTCGGTTCGAAAAGCTCTGTGAAGTAGGCGGGTTCGACGGAATAGCACAGGTCACGACCAATGTTGCAGGTGAGGATCAGCACGAGCAGCACCATGAAAAAATCGCCGGTCTGAACGGCCCAGAAGAACGGGAAAGCCATTACTAACATGGTGACTGCGCCGGCCATGACGGTGTAGCGGCGACCCCACCGGTCGGAAACCCATCCCCAGAAGGGGATGGAGAAGACACCGAGGCCGGCCATAATCATCGTGGCGAGGAGAATGCTGTTCTTCTCCAGCAAGATCGCGGGGCCATAGGCCAGCAGGAATGTCGTGTAGATGTAGTAGTTAGCGTTCTCTGCGAACCGCATCATGACAACCTTGAGAATAATAAGCGGTCGCGTTTTGATGACCTTCACTACCGGAAGCTTCTCGATCTCGCCCTTGCGCTTGATCTCCTCGAAAACGGGGGATTCGGCCACCTTGCTGCGAATATAGAATGAGATTGCGACGAGCACGATGGAGATCAGAAACGGTATTCTCCAGCCCCAGGCGATGAAAGCCTCGGGGGTGATGAGGCCCCCCATAATGAAGAATGCGCCGTTGGCCAGCAGCGTGCCGACCGGGACGCCGATCTGAGGCCAGGAGCCGAAGAAACCACGCCTCTTGGCAGGGGCGAATTCGGTAGCCATGAGAGCCGCGCCGCCCCACTCGCCGCCAACTCCAATGCCCTGGACGATCCTCAGCAGCACCAACAGGATTGGTGCTGCGATGCCGATGGTGTTGTAAGTCGGAAGGACGCCGATCAGAAATGTGCCGATGCCCATGAGCCCGAGAGTGATCATAAGCATCTTTTTGCGGCCCAGCCGATCACCGTAGTGGGCGAAAATAATTCCACCGATCGGGCGCGCGGCGAAGCCGATGGCGTAGGTGCTGAAAGATAGCAGGATACCCACGAACGGGCTGGCGTTGGGAAAGAACTGTACGTTCAGGATGATGGCGGCAGCGACACCGTACACGTAGAAGTCATACCACTCAATACAGGTGCCGAGGGTCGACGAGACCAGAGCCCTGCGACGCATTTTCGGATCAACCGTGGGTGGAGTTGCAGGGGGTGCAGCTGTAGTGGCGGGGGCGCTCATACTGAGACTCCTTTGTCTGTGACCGTGTCGGCCTCCGGCTACGGCCACAGTGGCGGCATCCGTAGACAGGAGTGTATACGTATTCATGGCACGAGTGCAATGTCTTGATCGACGCGATGTATACGTATACACTCGTCAACGAGTCGGGCTCGGTTGGGCCTCGAACCGGGCGCCCAAAGTGTCGCCCATCAACGTAGATGGAAGGTTTTCCCATGACCGTCGAAACGGCTACCAGTTCATTCGTCGCTTCACAGCTGCTGAAGGCGCCGGCAGAGACTAGTGCGAACCGCGGCAGTACTCCTGATGTGCGTGCCACGGTGGAGAACGTCATCAACGACGTTCGTACCCGGGGTGATGAGGCTGTGCGGGAGTACTCGAAGAAATTCGACAACTACGCGCCGGAATCGTTCCTTCTCACAGCAGATCAGCTGTCCGAAATTTTGGCCCGCGTGCCGCAACAGGTCATTGATGACATCACGTTCGTTCAGGGGCAGGTGCGCTTCATGGCGCAGAAGCAGCTCGAGTCGCTGACTGACTTTGAAATCGAGACCCTGCCCGGTGTGCTCCTGGGGCAGAAGAATGTGCCGATCCAAGCGGTCGGTGCCTACATTCCCGGTGGTAAGTATCCGCTGCTGGCCAGCGCTCACATGACCATCATCACCGCCAAGGTCGCCGGAGTCGCTCGCGTGGCCGCCTGCACTCCGCTGATAAAGGGTGAGATTCCGGATGCGACCGTGGTCGCCATGCACCTCGCCGGCGCCGATGAAATCTACCTCCTCGGCGGCATCCAGGCCATTGCCGCTATGGCCGTTGGTACGGAGACCATCAAGCCGGTCAACATGCTCGCCGGCCCGGGCAATGCGTTCGTCGCCGAAGCAAAGCGCCAGCTTTTTGGCGAAGTGGGCATCGACCTTTTTGCCGGGCCCACGGAGGTGCTCATTGTCGCCGACGAGCACGCCGATGCATTCATCGTTGCCGTTGACCTCCTTTCTCAGGCAGAACACGGTCCGGATTCGCCGGCCGTACTGATCACGACCAGCGAGGTACTCGCACGATTGGTCATCGAGCACATCGACACCCTGCTGATCGACATGCCTACTCGGGACTACGCGGCCGCGGCGTGGCAGGACTGGGGCGCTGTTCACGTCGTCAAAAACCTCGATGATGCCTACTCCCTCGCCGACGAATACGCATACGAGCACGTGCAGATTCTCACGGAGCATCCCCGCGAAGCGCTCGAGAAGATGAATTTCTACGGTGCACTATTCCTGGGCGAGGGAACCTGCGTCTCGTACGGTGACAAGGTGATCGGAACCAACCATGTTCTGCCGACCCGTGGGGCTGCCCGCTATACAGGCGGACTCTGGGTGGGTAAGTTTTTGCGTACCGTGACCTATCAGGAGGTCACGAACACCGAATCCAGCGCCTTCTTTGGTGAACTGTGTGGACGGGCCGCACGCGTGGAACGCTTTGAAGGCCACGCCCGCTCGGGTGACGTTCGTGCGGCGAAGTACCGCGGCACGACGCTCCCGTGGTCGACCCACACCTTCGAGAAATAGCACCGGTCCGATGGTTGACTTTCGCCTTGACGGGCACCGTGTACTCGTGACCGGCGCAGGGCGCGGGCTCGGCAGGGCCATTGCCGATGGCCTTGCCGAGCAAGGTGCGACCGTCTACGGGACGAGTCGTGATGCGGCGACAAGTCAGCAGATAGCGGAACGGTATGGCACACCGTCGCTGTCCGTCGAGATGACCGACCCCGACTCGATTTCGGAGTTCGTCGCCACACTGCAGTTGCACAGCGGTGGCATCGACATGCTGGTCAACAACGCCGGCGTGAATATCCCAAAACCCGCCATTGAGGTGTCACCGCAGGACTGGGAAAGGGTATTCGACACGAATCTCAAAGGCAGTTTCTTTCTGTCGACCGCTGTGGCCAGAAGCTGGCTGAGCAGCGGCACGGCTGGGTCGATCGTCAACATTGCCTCCCAAACCGGCATCGTTGCGATTGAAGAACGGGCTGCCTATGGCACGAGCAAGGCCGGACTCATTCACCTGACCAAGATTCTGGCTCTTGAATGGGCGGGAAACGGGATTCGGGTCAATGCCGTCGCACCCACATTCGTGCGCACGGAACTGACCGAATCCACCCTGAGCCGGTCAGACTGGGCGGCCGAGCTTCTCGGTCGGATCCCGATCGGGAGATTTGGAGAGCCTGAGGACGTCGTCGGGGCCGTCGCATTCCTGCTCAGCGGCGCCGCATCGCTTATCACCGGTCACACCATCGCGATCGACGGTGGTTACACCATCCGCTAGACACGATCCAGGCAGCCTCGGGCCACAACCCGGGGCTGTCCCGTTGGAAGGTTTACACATGAGTGTCACAGCTAGCATTTCCACAACGGCCGTCGTCGGCTCGGGTTATATGGGAGGCGGCATCGCTCAGGTGCTGGCCCTCGGGGGGCACCCGGTCAGACTGGCTGACATTGATGGGCAGACCGCAGAAAAGGCGCGCATCCGTCTCATTAGGCAGGCCGAGGATTTTGAAGGCCGGGGCCTGATGCCCTTGGGTGCCGCAGCAACAATCGGGAAGAACATCTCCGCGGCAGGCTCTATCGAGGACGCCGTGGTCGAGGCGGACTACATCGCCGAGGCAGCGCCCGAGACTCTCGGAGTCAAACTGGACATCCTGCAGCGGATCTCACAGAGTGCGAGAATCGACGCCATTATCGGCACCAACACCTCGGCGATTCCCATCGGTGAACTGGCCGCGGCCGTCGCCAGCCCGGAGCGATTCCTTGGCGTGCATTGGATGAACCCGGCACCCTTCATTCCTGGCGTCGAGCTAATACCCGGACCTAGCACCGCCCCGGAGGCCGTAGACATCGCCGAAGCCCTCATCGTCAAGTCGGGCAAGATACCCGCGCGGGTGGCAGACACGCCGGGATTCGTCGCCAACAGACTTCAGTTCGCGCTCTATAAAGAGGCGATGCGCATCGTCGAAGAGGGCACCGCGACACCCGCACAGATCGACGCTGTCGTCAGCAATTCCTTCGGGTTTAGGCTGGCTCTCTTCGGGCCCTTCGCCATCGGCGATATGGCGGGGCTTGACGTGTATGAAGCGGCCTATGAAACCCTCGCGAAGTCCTACGGAGATCGCTTTTCTCCTCCGGAATCGCTGACCAGAATGGTCAAGAACGGAAATCTCGGCCTCAAATCTGGTCGTGGAATTCTGGACATCGATGCCGCCGAAACGGAGGCATTACTGGTATATCGCGACCACGCTTACGCCCGACTGTCCCAGCTGCGTGCCGAGCTCGGAAAGGCCCCTGGGCTCTAGATTTACTTGATGAGTGAGTCCTAATGGTCGTAGGCGATAAGGGATCGTTTGTTAGGTGTTCCGAGGAAGCCCGTTGTGCCAGATTCGCCAGCGGCGGATTCGGTGCCGCCCGAATCATCGTGACGATCCTGCTCACCGACTTCAACCTCCGCAAGATCGCCGCGTTTATGAGCGACAAGATCAAAGCCGACGCGAAGAAGCCGACTTACGGGGGACCGGGCGTGGCGCTGGTTCGGCGTCGCGACCGTGAATGGCGTAACGCCTAAACGGCTACGTACCCGCCCGGGGTGACGCAGCCAGGTAAAGCCACCGCGCCCCAGCATCCGATGAGACCGGCGGACCTGCCTGGAGAACTTAAGCCGGTTTAGTGAGGCCCCCGAATCGTCCGAAAACGCAAACCCCAAGCGTTCTGGACAATCCGACGCGCACTAAGGCCCAGAATCACCAGACCGGCAGCCAAACGCCTCAAATGACCGGTAGAGGGTCACGCAACATCCGGTTGAACAAGAAATCGCTCCTGAGAAGCCGCAAGAGCGATTTCTTTTTGTTCCGACCGGACCGTTTCGTGAAGAGTTTCGTGAACGGCCCTTAGGCCGGGCTAACAGGATTTGAACCTGCGACCCCTTGCAGAATTAGGGCGATTCTGGACACGACCGAAAGTCTCGGGAACTCACGGATTCCCTTTTATTTGCCGGGAACCGGGCGGTTCACTATCTCTGAGTCTACGTGGATTTATTGGGTCCGCCACGGTTGATTCAGGTGGGTCAATGGTGGGCATTCAGGCGGGACGAATAGGAAAAGATGATGTGAAGTGACGTGAAAGACGCCACTTCGGAATAAGTTGAGGGGGAATTACTGTGGCCGTTAGAGAAGGTGTCGGCGGTGGGACATGGAAGCGCACCACCGCCGGCGACAGATTTCAGGCGTCTTTCAAGTCGATGCCCTTCGTTTCCTTCATGATGAAACAGGCGATCCCCGTGCAGGCGCAGAGAACCATGATGTACACGCTGGAGAGCCAGCCAATATCCAGCGAGTTTAGGAGGGCGTTCAAGTAGGGAGCGGTGCCGCCGAACACAGCCACTGAAATGGAATAGGCGAAACCGATGGCCCGGGTGCGAATTCTGGTCGGAAAATTCTCAGAGAGGATGGCCGATAGCAAAGCACCGGGGATGGCGACGATCACTAAAGCGATCGCCGAGGCGAGCAGAAGCGTCCATCCCGCCGAATCGATCATGGCAGTCAGGGGGAGGGAAAGCGCGATCATGAGAACGGCGAAGATCAGCATCATCGGGCGCCGACCGACTCGGTCGGAAACCCATCCCCAGAGTGGCAGGGTTGCCAGGGCGATCAATTGGGCCGTCAGGGTCATCCAGAAGGCGGTGCCCGAGTCCATGCCTTTCTGGGTGATCGCGTAAGTGGAGGCGTACGAGGTCCAGGTGTAGTGAGCCGCTGTCACCCCAGAAGTCATGGCGATCATCAGCACGATTGTTCGGGCAACCTGAGCTTTCGGGAGCGGGGCCGGCTTTTCGGTGCCGGCCGTGTGGTCGTCGAAGACCTCGCTCTCACCCATGTTGCGTCGCATGTAGAGAGCCGCAAGGGCGAGGAAAGCGCCGAGGATGAACGGGATACGCCATCCCCAGGCCGCCACACTGTCGTCGGGCATGATGCTGGTCACACCGCCGGCGACACCGTAGGCCAATACAGACCCGCCGAAGATGGCGATGAAGACGGCGCTGCCCCAGAGTCCGCGATGGCGCCGCGGCGCAATTTCGGCGACGTAGGTATAAGCGGTCGCGGTTTCTCCGCCGTGCGCAAACCCTTGTATGACCCTGACCATGAGCAGCAGGAATGACGCCCAGGCGCCGGCGTTCTGATACGTCGGCATCACTGCCATGGCCAGGCTTCCGCCAGCCATCATGAGCATTGTCGTGACCAGGACGAATTTGCGCCCGCGCCGGTCGGCGACAAGGCCGAAGACGATGCCGCCAAGCGGTCGCATTAAGAAGCCGACGGCAAATACTCCCAGAGTGGAGAGGAGTCCGGAGATGGGATCTTCGGGGTTGAACATGGCAGCGGCGATGAACGGCGCAAAGACCGCGTAGGCGCTCCACTCATACCATTCGAGAACGTTGCCGAGAGTGCTGGCGATCAGGTCCCGCCGTTTAGACCGTTCGGTGACGCCGGTGGTTTCTCTGGCCGTGTCGTTGTCGGTCTCGTCGATCTGGGTCATCAGAAAAGGCTCCTTTGCCTCAAGGTATTCACGTCAGTGCACCCCAAACGGGATGTCGATGGGTCGCAAGCCGGACACTTTGTCGTGCGGGTAGAACCCGGCTCCGGTCTTTCGGCCAAGCTGTCCTGCTTCGACCAGTCGACGCAGGTTGTTCGGAACAATGACGGCCGCGTCCCTGGACTCGGCATAAATGGAGTCAGCCACGTCGCAGACCACGTCAAGTCCAATGAAATCCGACAGTTCCAGCGGCCCGATGGGATACCCGCAACCGAGTTTCATACAACACCCACCGTTTCGATCCTCGATATTGCCGTTTGAGGCGTCATGCCTCGTACCTCCTGATCAGAGCGGCGAGTGCCTGACCGCCGCCGATGCACAGCGTGACGATGCCATATTCCGTGCCGCTGCGCTGCAAATGCCGGGCCGCACGGAGGGTCAGGATGGCGCCGGTCGCTCCGATGGGGTGGCCCAGGGCGATGGCCCCGCCGTAGGGGTTGGTCTTTTCTGGATCAAGTTTCAGGTCACGGATGACGGCGACGGACTGGGCCGCGAACGCTTCGTTAAGCTCGACGATCTCAATATCTGCCGGACTGAGTCCGGTCTCGTCAAAGAGTTTTCGCAGCGCCAGGGCCGGAGCATAGCCCATCAGCGCCGGATCGATCCCCGCCGTCGCGACATATTCCAGAGTGGCCAGGCCACCGAGTCCTCGTTCGCGGGCCGTGCTGTCCTTCATTAAAATTACGGCCGCGGCGCCATCGTTGATTCCCGATGAGTTGCCGGCGGTCACGCTGCCCCCCGTCTGAAACGCCGGGCGGAGCCCCTGCAGCGTTTCAAGGGTAGTGTCCGGGCGCGGTGCCTCATCGACGGTCACAGTCACCGGCTTCTTCCCGAGAACCAGAACCGGCGTGATTTCCTCGAGAAATACCGCCTGGGCTTCCGCGGTGCCCGCTCTGCGTTGGCTCTCCCAGGCAAACTCATCCTGTTCCCGCCGAGACACCCCGTATTTTTTGGCTACGTTTTCGGCGGTGACACCCATGTGTTTTTCGCTGAACGGGTCGGTGAGCATGGCCAGTGTGCCGTCGACTTGGGTGCGGTCCCCCAGCCGGGCATTGCCGCGGGCGTTGTAATCCAGGAAGGGCATCCGGGACATCGATTCATCGCCGCCGGCCAGGATGACGTCGGCTCCGCCCCAGCGCAGCTGCTGCGCAGCCGACCAGATGGCCTGCAGACCGCTGCCGCAGAGCCTATTCACGGTGAAGGCGGGGGTGCGCTCGGGCACGCCGGCTGCCAGAGCGACGCGGCGGGCGTTGTAGGCATCCGCACCGGCTTGGCCGACGCAGCCCATGATGACCTCGTCGATGTCGGCCGCGGTAACGCCGCTGCGCGCCATTGCCGCGGCCGCAGCAATAGCGCCCAGCTGGTGTGCTGACACGGCCGCCAGGGCCCCGTTGTATTTCCCGACGGGCGTTCTGGCTCCGTCAACGATAACTATCTTCTGCTCTGACACTGCAATCTCGCTTCTATGACGTGCAGGGGAATGGCGTGAATGGGTTCAGGATGCGACGGTCGAGCCGACGCCGGCAAACTGCCGGGCACCGTCCAGTAGCCTCGGGATGCCTTCTTCCAGCGAGGGGCCGAAGCCGGTGTCGCCCGGTCGTTCACCCTTGAGCCAGCGGGTGTAAATGGCTTCGCAGAAAATGGATGCCTTCCACAGGGCCAGCGTCTGGTACCAGGGCAGCGCGTCCAGATCCAGATGCATTCGCTCGCGGTACCGCGAAATGAGCTGATCACGGGAGAGATATCCGGGTTCGCGGGTCACGCTGGTCAACTCGAGCGGCGTAGGAAAACTTCCGGGTTCCGAATAGGTTGCCGTGAGATAGCCAAGATCTGCCAACGGGTCACCCACCGTGGCCATTTCCCAGTCCAGGATGGCCATCACGCGTGCCGGGGACGACGGTTCAAACATCAGGTTGCCGGCTCGGAAGTCACCGTGGATCACTGTGGCGGCCTGGCTGGTGGGAATATTGCGTTCCAGCCAGCCACCGATGCTGACGACCTCGGGCAGATTCCGGGTGGTGTTCACCTCCCACAGGGCAGAAAAGCGCTCGACCTGTCGCTTCAGGTAGCCTTCCGGACGCCCGAACGTAGCCAGCTCACCGGAAGAAACATCCACCTGATGCAGCTGCACCAGGGTGTCGACAACGGCGTTGCTGGTTGCCTCACGCTGCGTCATGGAACCGAGGTAGTTCGGAATTCGATCGGTGATGACGGTGCCGCCCAGGAACGACATGATGTAAAAGGGAACACCGAGAAGCGACTCATCGTCGCAGACAGCGAGGATTTCCGGGACCGGTACTCCCTGCTTTCTGACCAGCTGCTGGATTCGCGCCTCACGGACCATGTCATGGGTGGAACGCGGCAGGGGGGGACGTGGCCCCCGGCGCAACACAAACACCTCGCTGCCACGCTGGAGACGATAGGTGATATTGGATTGCCCATCCCCAATCCGACCCCAGGACAGCCGGCCGGCACCGAGGCCCCTAGCATCCATGAACTCTTCGACTGCGTCCAGAATGAGAAGCGGCGGTGAGCCCAACTGTGCCGCATCGGTGCGGCTGGCGACGACTTCGACGCCGTCGGGAGTGGTGTGCATCAGTGAATTTCCGCCAGCTCGGTGTTGAGATCAGCGGCGTGCAAATTACCACGGTCCGTAGTAAAGCCGTGCACATCGGCCAGGTACGGCTCGCCCGCATCGACGGCCCGCTTCCTCATCGACGAGGCGCGCCGGGAGATGGCCCATTTATGGGTCTCGTTAGCGCCGTCGTAAATTCGGAACGGACGAACCTCGTTCAGGTACGCGGCCAAGGGAAGCGCGTCGGAAACGCCGTCGCCACCGCAGAGCTGGATGGCGCGGTCGACCACCCGGAAGATCGCTTCCGAGCAGTGCACCTTGGCAATGGAGGACATCGCGGATCCGGCCCGTGGATCCGTGTCGAGCAGCGCGGCGGTCTTAGTGATGATGGCGTCAGAGGTTTCAATATCGATCACCGATTGGGCAATCAATTCCTGGGCAAGGCCAAGGTTCTTCATCGGAGAGCCGAACAGCTCACGGCGCTCGATCCGGTCGAGGGCGATGTCCAGCGAGCGCCGCGCCAGGCCAAGCCAGCGCATGCAGTGCGTGAGCCGGGCTGGGCCGAGGCGCACTTGGGCATATCTGAAGCCGAGTCCGACGGCCCCCAGTACCGCGTCATCCGCCACAAAGCAGTCATCGAGATAAATGTGGGGATGACCGCCAGCTATGGCACGGTCCATGGTGTGGATGCTTTCGCCGAGCCGGATGCCTTGGTTGTCGAGATCGACCAGGAACATGGTGGCACCGGTCGGGGCGTCTCCGACAGCCTCGGTGCGGGCCATCACGATGCAGAAGGCTGCGCCGTCGGCGCCGCTTGTGAATCGTTTGTGACCATTAATGGACCATCCACCGTCGACTTTTGTCGCCACGGTTCGCAGGGCGGCCGGATCTGAACCGGCACCAGGGTGCGGCTCGGTCATTCCGAAGCAGGACCGCGACGTGCCGGCGGCCAGGGGTACAAGGTATCGCTGTTTCTGCGCCTCCGTAGCGATCAGATTTAGCATGTGCATATTGCCTTCGTCCGGCGCCATGCAGTTGAGTGCGGACGCGCCGATCGGGGAATATCCGGCCTCTTGAAAGATTGCGGACCAGTGCTGAATGGGGACGCCCTGGCCGCCGAATTCCTTAGGGACGTGCGGGGCAAAGACATTGGCGGCCTTCGCCGCCGCTTGTAGCCGGTCCCGGGTGGACTGGCTCAGGCGCTCGCCCGGCCTCGGCTCGGCGGGAATGACCGTGCTGCGGATGAATGCGCGGGTGCGGATTCGCAAATCTTCGATGTCGACGGGCAGTGACTCGGTGCTCATTGTTCTATTTCCTTTCGCGGGTGGGGGCCGATGAGTGGGGGATGTCAAGCGGTGCCGCCGGCTGCAAGCAGGCCGCCGTCAAGGTTGATGACCTGACCGGTGATCCAGGCCGAATCTGAGGACGCGAGAAAAGCGACGGTGGCGGCGACATCCTCTGGGTTGCCGAGGCGGGCGAGAGGATATCTCGCGGCGACTTCCGCTTCCTTGCCTTCGTAGAGGGCCTGGGCGAATTGCGTTTTGACCACCGCCGGTGCAACCGCGTTCACTCGTATCTTCGGCCCCATTTCGACGGCAAGGGTGCGGGTCAGATGCGCGATGGCGGCCTTGGTCACGCCATAGAAACCGATGCCGGGTGCCGGTGTCTGCCCGGTGACCGAAGACACGTTAATCACGGTGCCGCCGCGGCCGGCGAAATCGAGGGCAACGTGGTGGTAAGCATCCTGGATCCAGGCCAGGGTGCCGAAGACGTTCACCTCGGTGATCTTGCGCGCGGCGGACAGGTCTAGATCCATCACCGATCCGTAGACGGGGTTGATGCCCGCATTGTTGACGAGGATGTCCAGCTGGCCGAATGTTTCGGTGACGGCATTGAGTACCTCGAGGCGGTGGTCCGGATCGTGGGCTTTGCCGGCGAGGGGGAGTACGGATCCGTTCGGGAACTGGGCGGCCGCATCGTGTAACGCCTCGGTGTTACGAGCGGTGATACAGACCCGGGCGCCCTCCGCCACCAGCCGCAAGGCGATGGCCAGTCCGATACCGCGACTGGCCCCCGTGACGATGGCCGTCTTGCCCTCGAGGCGGTGTGCTTGGACGGATTGCTCGCTCATAGTTTGTCTTTCTCGGACGGTAGGTCGTGGGCTGCCGTGTTTTCATCACGGAGCTCCTGGCGGCGAATTTTTCCGGTCTGTGTCTTGGGTAGGTCGTCGATGATGTGCACGATGCGGGGGTACTTGTAAGCTGCGAGGCGCTCTTTGGTGAATGCGATGAGTTCTGCTGGAGTGGCCGATGCACCTGATTTCAGGGACACGAAAGCGACGACGGTTTCGCCGCGGTACTCATCCGCCTGGCCGATCACAGCGGCCTCATGGACTGCGGGATGTTCGTATAGCGTGTCCTCGACCTCGCGGGGCCAGACCTTGTACCCGGAGACGTTGATCTGGTCTTTCAGCCGGTCGACCAGATAAACCCAGCCTTGGGTGTCGATGATGGCCACGTCGCCGGTGCGAAACCTGCCTCCGGGCATTGCGTGGGTGGTGGCATCCGGATTATTCCAGTAACCCGGGATGATTTGGGGTCCAGATAATTCCAGCTCGCCCTGGGTACCCGGCGGAACGGGTTGACCGTTCTGGTCGATGACTCTGGCTACAACGTGTGGTAGCGGAATGCCGATGGAAAGAGTGCCGCTGGAGGCGTCGACCGGCGCCTCGGCACAGGGCGGGACGGCAATTACACCGGACGTGCTTTCGGTTAATCCATAGGCATTGTGGATGTAGACGCCGAAGCGTTTTTTGAAGCGTTCCACGGTGGCCGGCGGGATTGGCGCCCCGCCGGAATACAGAGTCTTGACGGCGGCAAAATGGCTGGCGCTGGCATGCGGAAGCGCCAAAATCGCGTTGAACACAGTAATCGAGCCGATGGTAAAGCTGACCCTATGCTCGGCGAAGGCCTCCAACACAACATTGGGGTCGAAGCGGCCCGTAAAAACCAAGGTTGTGTCGGTGAACAGTGAGATCGCAGCGTTAATGACGGCGCCAGTGATATGAAATAGTGGGGCCACGGCCATGACGACGTCACCGGGGGCCAGCCGTGCAAAGCGGCCAAACGTCGTGGCGACGGCCAGGACGTTTTCGTGGGTGTTCATGGCGCCCTTTGGCGGTCCGGTCGTTCCAGAGGTATAGGTCAAGAGCGCCACGTCGTCGCGGGTCAGCTCAATGTCAGCGGGTCGCAAGCCGTCGAATTCGCGAATCAGAGCCGCGACGTCCCCGTCAGCCGAAGCTGCCGGGCGTGCTGTCATGTCACAGCTGCGTGGATCGTTTCGCGTTTGAAAGTCACGTGCAGAGGTACTGATGAGCCAAGAAGCGGTGCCTCCGGCAAGCGTTTGACGGGTTTCCGACACAGCCGTGTCGGAACAAATAACACCGATTGCGCCCGAGTCGTCAACGAGGCGACGCAGCTCTCTACGTTTGTACATGGGGTTCAGCAACAGTGCCGTCGCCCCCAATTTCCAGAGGGCCAGCAGGGCAAGCGCATAGTGGGGGGTGTTCTGGAGGTAGATGCCTACCCGGGCGCCGCGGATTGTGCCGCGGGCCTCGAGCGCTATAGCGAGAGCGTCGGAGGCACGGTCGACTTCGGCGGCAGTCATCCTGCCATCGAAATAGCGAAGTGCGACGCGATCCGGATTGGCGGCGACGCGGGCCTTCCACGCCTCTACGGTGGACTCGTACCGCATCTCTGTACGTACATCCATGCTGAGAACGTCTGGTGCGGTCTGAGAATCCTCTACGGCGTTGATCCCAGAACGACTCTCTACCGAAGAGCCGATCTCACAACGGTTGGTCACAGTTGAACGAGTCACGACAGCCGCCCCCCTCCGGCATCTTCGCCGAAATTGACTTACTAACTCCTACCGAGCGATCGCTCGGTAGGAGTTAGTCTGGAGTAGACGTCATCATCTGTCAAGACAGACAATGGCAATCAGGCATTAACAGGTGAAGGAGCATTCGTGAAAGTTGAGACTGCGAAAAGAGTCGAGGATGCAGCCGAATGGCGCAAATACTCCGAAAATGTTCTGCCACCCCTGCTACAGGCGGCTTTGGATAGTTTTGTGGAGCACGGCTATCACGGCACGACAATTCGCACTGTGGCCGCTCGGGCCAAGCTCTCCGTACCGGGCCTATATCACCACTACGCCTCCAAGCAGGCACTGCTGGTGGCGATCGTACAGTTTGCGATGGAGGATTTATTGGTCAGGAGCGAGGACGCTATAGCGGAGGCAGGTTCCTCAGTGGAGGAACAGTTTCGCCTGCTGATCGAATGTCTGGCGCTCTTTCACGCTCACCGCAGTGAGCTCGCCTTCATCGCTGCTAGTGAGATCCGAAGTCTGGAAGGCGAGTCGCGAACGGCGCACATCAAATCCCGCGATAAGCAGCAGCAGATGGTGGACGACATCATCAATCAGGGTATGCGGGAGGGGATCTTTGACGCTGAGCACCCCAAAGACACCAGCCGAGCCATCGTGACTATGTGTACCGGTATTGCGCAGTGGTACCGCCATGACGGTGAGCTTTCGCCCGAAGAGCTGGCCATCAGATATGCCAACATCGCCCGAATGACTTTAGGGGTTGGCTCAGGCTCTCAAAGACGGAGTGTCCTCACGGCGCCCACGCCTTTACGAACAGATGCGCGAGGCAGGCCGAACCGCGGCTGACCGTGAGCAGCGACCAGTGAATTTTGGCTATCTCGTCTGGCCGCTGCACAGAGCGGCCAGACTGCCCTTAGGTTCGAGGATTCGGGTCACGTCCCGCTGTGTGGTTCCTCGACACCGTGCACGCACCAAGGCGACGAATGCGACTCTGAGCGATATGCCATTCCCAAAGGTCCCTACTGTCAGGGTTTCTTCGGTGCCCTACGAACCCGGCTAGCCACCTGCATTCAGTGAAAATGACCGCAACCGCCGCATATTTCACTTTTTTTCACAAGCCGCCCCTCCATGACGAAATCGGCCAAAATCGTGGCTATAACCATTCAAACGGACGTTTTCACGGGCCTCCGCTCACTGTCGCGCCTGCCGACCACGAGACTTCTACCCACCGGAGACATCCGGTCCACCGCCCAAGCAGGAGATGAACCGTGAGCGACCAGATCACCGAGTTGTCAGCATCCGCGCTCGCTCTAGCCATTCGCCGACGCGAGATCTCGGCCAACGAAGCCCTCGACGCGCACCTCGCCCAGATCGACCGGGTGAACCCTCGCATCAACGCCATCGTCACCCAAGATCGTGAAGCGGCCCGCGACCTTGCGGTGGCCGCCGACACCCGCACCCTGAGCGGCGACGATCTGCCTCCACTGCACGGCGTTCCGATCACGCATAAGGACACGCATTCCACCGCCGGCCTGCGCACGACCTTCGGGTCACCAGTGTTCGCTGACCACGTGCCCGATCACGACGATCTGATCATCGAGCGGTTCAAGGCCGCCGGTGTCGTCACCACCGGTAAATCCAACGTGCCGGAGTTCGCGGCCGGGTCGCACACCTTCAACGAGGTCTTCGGAACGACCACCAACCCGTATGACCCCTCTCTCAGCGCGGGCGGCAGTAGCGGAGGGGCCGCCGCAGCTCTGGCCGCACGCATTCAGGCCATTAGCGACGGCAGCGACATGGGCGGCTCGCTGCGCATTCCCGCCTCTTTTTGCAACGTGGTGGGATTCCGGCCGTCGCTCGGCGTGGTCCCCCTGCAGCCGAGCCGTAACGCCTGGAGCTGGCTCTCTCGCAGCGGTCCCTTGGCCCGGGAGGTGACCGATATTGCCCTGGCTATGTCGGTGATTGCGGGACCAGACGCCGCTACACCGTATTTCAACCCGGTGCCGGCACGCCGGTTTCTTGAGCCGCTGCAGCGCGATCTCACAGGGCTCGTCATCGGCTGGTCCGACGATTTCGGTCTGGGCATTCCGGTGCAGAAAGAGGTGCTGCGCGTGCTGCATCAGCAGCTGCAGGTGTTCGAAGACCTCGGCGCGACGGTGGAGCAGGCGGCCCCTGATCTGCGTGATGCCGATGAGGTGTTCAGCACAGTGCGCGCGTTCGACTTTGCCTTGTCCTACGGCGATCTTGTGGCCCGGCACGGCGACAAGATTAAACCCGAGGTGCGCTGGAATGTGGAGCGCGGCCTTGCTCTGAACGGAGCCGACGTCGTCTCGGCCGCGCTGGCCCGCACCCGGTTAGCGCAAAAGACCCGTATCTTCTTCGCCCGCTACGACGTTTTCGCGAGTCCGGCCGCCCAGCTGCTTCCCTTCGATGCCGCCCTGCGGTATCCGACCGAGATCGACGGCGTGCCGTTTGAGAACTACCTTGAGTGGATGCGTTCCGCCTGCGTCGTTTCTGCGACCGGGCTTCCCGCGCTTTGCGTGCCAGCGGGCTTCAGCGAGTCCGGTCTGCCGGTCGGATTACAGCTGGTCATGGACCACGGGCAGGATGTCGAGCTGCTGCAGGTGGGGTACAGCTTCGAACAGGCCACCCGCTATGCGTGGCAGGCTCCCGATCTGCGCGACATAGGTAGCTGAGATGCGTCGTCGACGTTCAGATTCGCGCGGGCTGCAGCACTCGTCCGCCTCGTTTGAAAGCCTCGAGCAGCAGACTGACATCAATCGATTTGGTGTGAGCAACCCAAGGCGCGGACGTCACGCAGGCATAGAGGGCAGCTTGGTCCTTCGCCGTGACATTCGCTACGATCTGGTAGTCGCCGGCGACCGCGGCTGCGTACCTCACCAGCGGCGAGGCCGCGAGCTCTCGCCCGGCCGCCTCGACGTTCTTCGGGTCGCTGCGGATCCACAAAAACGCTTCGACGGGAAGGCCGACACTCGCCGGTTCAACGACCGCCCGAATGTAAACATGGTTGTTCTGCAGCAGCCATTCCGTGCGGCGGCGGGCCGTGGCGTTGGACACCCCAGTCAGGCGGGCCAACCGTTCGCAGGACACCCGCCCGTCTCGGCAAAGCGCCTCCACGATCTCGTTGTCGACCCGGCTCAGCCGCTGCGGCTCCTGCAGACTCCACGTGTCCGTCGTCACACCGGCCCGCAGGGCATCAGCTTCGACCTCCGTCAGCAAGTCAGGCTGCCAGCCGCGGATGGTGCGGAAGTAGCGCATCACGGGGTAGCTGACTGCGCGCACCAAACCGACCGTACCGGGGATCTCGTCCGTGAGCAGTGCCGGCATCAGCTCGGCCTCGGTCAGCACTTCGACGACACAGTCCACGCCGCCGGTCATCGTGTACGAGAAGGTCGAATCGCGACGCTGCGCCAGTGCGTTCGCGGTCGCGCGCGTGGTGCCCGGCGCGGTCTGAACGCGGATGATCACCGAGGTGGATTGTGGGCGGAGTCCGGCCACCTGCACCAGCCGGGCTTCGATCAGTTCACTGCCCCGGCGGGCGACAGTGCGCTCCGGTTCGCCGAGCACGACGGCGATTTGGCTCCAAGAGCTGCGCCCGTCGAACTGCAGCGCGGCCGCAATCCGCCGCTCCAAGGGATCCAGTAGCCGCACAATCCATCCTTGCTCGTACGCCGTTCCTTGAAAATACAAGGATTTCCTTAGCGCCGAACTTATCATCACGCACTGCCCCACCCGCATTCCAGCACTGGAGCACTTATGATTACGTCCCTACCCGGTGACCCTGACTCAACCGACATCCTTGCCATTGCCAACCTGCCAATCCTGTGGATTTTGGCTGTCGGCGTGTTCGCCGCCATCATCCTGCAAACGGTCGTGTACATACGTGCGGCCCGGATCGCCGCGCCGGCGGCCGGCATCAGCTCGGCCGAACTGAAAACCTCGTTCCGCGCCGGCGCCGTGGCCGCAATTGGCCCCTCCCTGGCGGTAGTGCTCGTCAGTGTGGCCCTGCTCAGCCTGTTCGGAACCCCGGCTGTGCTGGTGCGCGTCGGTCTGGTCGGGTCGGCTGCCACCGAGACTGCTTCGGCCAGTATTGCCGCCAGTACCATGGGAGCAGCCCTTGGCGACGCGAGCTACACCCAGAGCGTGTTCGCCGTCGCATTTATGGCGATGAGCCTCTCCGGCGCCATGTGGATGATCGCCACCCTGGTGTTGACCCCGCTGCTTAAACGCGGCGACTCTCGGCTGCGCAGCGTGAACCCCACCCTGATGGCCATCATCCCCGCTGCCGCGCTCCTCGGAGCGTTCGCGAGCCTCGGCATCGGCGAGCTCGGCAAAACCCCCGTGCACATCCTGACCGTTGTCACCTCGGCCGCGGTGATGGGCGCCTGCCTGTTCCTGGCACGCCGCTTCAACTTGGGCTGGCTACGCGAATGGGGGCTCGGCTTCTCCATCGTGATCGGCCTCATCGTCGCATACACCGCCCACACCACCGGCCTCGCACCGGTCGCCTGAACCAACATCGAGAAAGGCCAGCATGTTCTCCACAACAGTGATCACCACGCCGTCCGCCGATTTGGCGACCTTCGACCGCACAACGAGCCGCTGGGGTCGGTCCACCATGATCGCCGCACTGGTCATGTCACTCGCCGCGCCGCTCTACCTGGTGCTTTTCGCCGACCTTGGCATCACGCAGACACAGGTCTGGATCGCGTTCCTCGCCGTTGCCGCCGTGTTCTCGGTGCTGTGGGTGGTCGAACCGATCACCTACTACCCGATCCTTGGTCCCGCGGCAATGTACCAGGCGTTCATGATCGGCAACATCGCCAACAAGCTGCTCCCCTCTGCACTGGTCGCCCAAGCGGCCATCGGCGCTAAGGCTGGCACCAAGCGCGGCGAATTCTCAGCCCTGATGGCCATCTGCGGCGCCGCGATGGTGCACGTGTTCTTCATGCTGGTGTTCGTCGGTCTATTCGGCTCCTGGCTGGTCAACATCGTGCCAGCCGACGTCACCGACGTCGCGCGCCTGTACATCTTCCCCAGCATCATCGGCGGGGTCATCGTGCAGCTCGTGGTGTCATTGAAACAACCTCGCGTCACGCTTATCGCCATCGGCACAGCCGCGTTCGTCTTCTTCGTGCTCGTGCCCGCCGTCCCCAGCGTCGCAAACCTCGCCACCGGAATTACCGTCGTCACCACCGCCGTGCTGGCCTGGTTCCTACGCAGCAAGCCCCGCTCCGACTCCACGAAAGAGATCTCATGACCGTGACCCTACTTCCGACTGATGACACCACGACCCGCGCGATGCAGGAGCTGTACCGGCACCTGCACGCGCATCCGGAACTGTCCATGCAGGAGACCGAGACCTGTGCGTTCCTCACCCGGCGCCTTGATGATCTCGGGCTCGAGACCTTCCGCTGCGGCGGGACCGGCGTCGTCGGTATCCTGCGCAACGGCGCCGGTCCCACGGTCGCCTACCGCGCCGACATCGACGGCCTGCCTATCCAGGAAGAGACCGGACTCGACTACGCGAGCACCGCCCGCGGCACCCTGGCCGACGGCACCGACGTGCCTGCGATGCACGGGTGTGGCCACGACACTCACATGACAGTCGCGTTGACACTGGCCGAGCACCTCGTCACCCACCCGTCCGCTTGGGCAGGCACCGTGGTGTTCATCTTCCAACCCGGGGAAGAGACCGGGGCGGGAGCGGTAGCCATGCTCGCCGACGGGCTGTGGGACCGCGCCCCCCGCCCCGAGATCGTCTTCGGCCAGCACGTTTGGCCCGGCCTCGCTGGCACCGTCGACATCAGCAGCGGCGTGGCGATGGCGATGGCTGATTCCTGGAAGGTGACCGTGCACGGCCGTCAGGCCCACGGCTCCCAGCCCGATCAGTCGATCGACCCGATCGTGATCGGCGCTCACATGGTCGTGCGTCTGCAGACCGTCGTGTCGCGAGAGGTGCACCCGATGAAGGCCGCTGTGGTCACGGTCGGCACCTTCCACGGCGGACTCAAGGAAAACATCATCCCCGCCACTGCCGAGTTCACTGTAAACGTGCGCACTTTTGACGTCGAAGTGCGGACCCGCGTACTGGATTCGCTGCGCCGCATCATCGCGGCCGAA
The DNA here is from genome assembly GCF_004403505.1 of Cryobacterium sp. TMT1-2-2. NCBI lineage: Bacteria > Bacillati > Actinomycetota > Actinomycetes > Micrococcales > Microbacteriaceae > Cryobacterium > Cryobacterium sp. TMT1-2-2. The sequence goes on from NZ_SOGS01000009.1 coordinate 95,258, forward strand.
GCACAAGCATCCGGAGCCCCCGATCCGATGATCGAGGTGCTCTCCACATTCCCCCGCTGCTACAACGACCCGGCGGCAACCCAACAACTGATCGCTGCGCTCAGCGGCGCCCTCGGAGCGAACGGCGTAAAAGAGGTTCCGCCAGTGATGGGAAGTGAGGACTTCGGACTGCTTGCCGAGGCCATCGGCGTACCCTCGGTGTATTGGATGTTCGGCGGCTATTCCCAGCAAACCATCGACGCAACCGAATCCGTCGCCGGCAACCACTCCCCACATTTCGCCCCCGACTCTGAGCCTGCCTTGGCAGCCGGGCTCACCGCCGCCCTCACCGCCATACTGTCCCGGGTCGGCACGCCGGGCGGCGCCGCATGAGCACCTCAACAGCCCGACTCTCGGTCAACGGACCCCGACTGGTCGCTGACCTCAAAGCACTCGGCAGCATCGGATGCGGGCCGGGCGGCGGCCTGGATCGCACTTCCTTCTCGGCAGCGGATGGCGAGGCTCGCGCATGGCTGCTCGGGCGCTGCGCCGAAGCCGGTCTCAGGGCGGAAGTGGACGGCATCGGGAACATCGTCGTATCGCCCGACTACGATGCCCGGACTGCGGCCCAGCCCGCTGTGTGGTCCGGGTCGCACATCGACACCGTGCCAAACGGGGGCGCATTCGACGGGGCGCTCGGTGTGCTCGCCGCGCTGGAATGCCTGCGCCGCATTCAAGAGGAACGCCCAGCCCTAGACCGGCCGGTGCGGGCGGTCATGTTCACCGACGAGGAGGGCAACTACGCCCATCTGTTCGGGTCGAGCGCACTCGCACGAGGATTTTCCCGCACCGAGCTGGAGTCGCTCACCGGTCGAGACGGCGACCGGTTCGCTGACACCTTCGCGGCCACCGGCGGAGACCTCGATGCGGCCACGGCGACCAAGCTGGACCCCGCTACGCTGCACGCCACGGTGGAGTTGCACATCGAGCAGGGACCGACGCTCGAGCAGCTCGGGCACGACATCGGCGTGGTCACCGGCATCGTGGCGCTCGGCGGCGGCGTGGTGTCGTTCCGAGGCCGGGCCGACCATGCCGGCACCACCCCGATGAACCAGCGCCGCGACGCCCTCACTGCCGCCGGCGCGCTGCTCGTGGCGCTGCCCGAAGTGGCCTCAAGCGTTAGCGAGCGTGCCGTCGTCACCTCGGGAATCGTGACGGTCGAGCCGGGAAGCGCCAACGTGATCCCAGGGCTGGCCCGGGTTACGGTGGATTTTCGGGAAGCGGAGACGGATCTGGTTGACGTCCTGCAAACGACCATCGTGGATGTGGCCCGGGAGATTGCGCTGCGCTACGGGGTGCAAGTGGAGTTCGATTTTGAGGTCACGATCCCGCCGGTTCGGCTCGACGCCAGCATTCAGGCGACCATCGAGGCCGCGGCCGCCGCGCGTGAGTTGTTGTACAGCTCGCTGCCGTCCGGGGCTGGCCATGACTCGCAAAACATGGCTCAGCTGGCGCCGACGGGCATGATTTTCGTGCCGAGCATCGACGGACGCAGCCACTGCCCCGAGGAGAACACTGCGTGGATCGACGTGGAGAACGGCGCGAATGTGCTGCTCGACACCCTGGTGAGCCTCGCCCGCGACTGACGGTCCCGCCCCGCGCCTTCAAGGTGGCCAGCGAGAAGTGCTCCCGGGATTCTAGAGGCCAACATGTGGTTCTCGAGCTGACCCAGCGCGACGCACCCCAGGAGTACATTTCCGCGGTTCAATAAAAAAGGCAGTCAAACAGGATTCACGCGTTCCGGAGAAGAAATGGGTGATGCCTCTTTTCGAGATGATGTTTTTCCCTGGAACGTGCCTACGCAGGACCGATCAGAATGCTAGCCGACCATACATGTTCGTGACATTGCGGGGAGTCACATGATTGGACACCAAGGGGTGGCCTTGCCCCCGGTTAGTGGACACGGGTTAAGCGGCGAGTTGAACTTCCGCGGTCTGTGATGAGTATTGCAGTTCGAAGGCGACGGGGCTGACATCTCCGATCGAGGAGTGC
>NZ_SOGS01000015.1:0-120515 GCF_004403505.1 Cryobacterium sp. TMT1-2-2
GTGTTGATCACGAGCTTTACGGCCTCGTCTTTGTACTCAGGAGTGAACTCCCTGCGTGTCTTTCCCATGTGAACATTCTCTCTTGTGAGGTGTCCACGCAACGGGGGCAAGGCCAGGGCAAGCCACGATTCGCCATGGTCACGTCCCGCTGAGTGGATGCTCCTATATGAACGATATATGCGAGATTGACAACTGCCCCGGCACACTATCCCTGACGCGGAATAATGATCGGAGCATGATCTCACCCGCCTCTGCAATGAAGTACCAGTGCAGCGCCGATCCCGCTCACGAGTTTGAAGACCCGCGCACCATGCCGGTTGACACGTCACGCTCTATCTAGAGCGCGAGACCAGCGCGGAGCGCTATGCCGACGGCCTGGTTCATCGTGCGGGCTGCGCGACCGCGCAATACCGCCACTCCCCAGGAATCCCGAGGAGGGGCGTAACTTGTCGTTTGGCAGGCTGTCTATGGCCGCAACGGGGTCACGCTTCTGTGCCTTGGGGTTCACTTTCGCCCAAGCCCGCCACGAAGAGACGGAGAGCGGCGACCTTGGGAACGTCAACCCAGAGTCGAATGGAATTACCCAAAACGGATGTTCCCCCTACCTGGAACGCATCGAAGTCGAGTCCGTCCAAGAGCTCTGCAAGTGAAGCGGCCTTTGCCGCCGAAAGGTACCCAACCTTCCGACCTTGGCCGAAGACTGCAACGGCGTTGGCGTCACTCCCGTTGTCCGGTTCGCGCTTGAGTAGGTAGTCGGTCCCGCCGTACAAGGCACGCTCATCTTCAGTCACGCAGTATGAGGAGCCGACGATGCGAAATCTCGTAGACGGAAGGTCTCGTAAGTCGAGAGCCCTCAGCGCCGTGGTGTCAATGGTGACCTTCTCCAATGCCGGAATCAGTTCCTCCGGCCCGAGTTTTGCCTCCATCTCGGCGACCCAGTCGTCGAATGTCCCGGTCCACCGATCTGTATAGCGCGTCTCGACGACTCCTCCCGGCAGCTTCACCGTATAGCTCCGACGCGGCGGACGTGCAGGCACGGTTTCAGGTGGCTTGGCAGGCGTGATAACTGCAGGTTTAGACGGCCTGCGTCCGAATAGTCGTGCGAGAATCCCCATTCTCGGAGTCTAGGTGCTGGTTACCGAGCTCTGAGTCCAAAGCTAATTGGCGTAACCGTTGGCGTAACTGCCCGATAGACGCAGAAAAGGCCAGCCCCGCGAAGTGCGGAACTGGCCTCTGACCTGCTATTTCATCTGTCGGGCTGACAGGATTCGAACCTGCGACCCCTTGACCCCCAGTCAAGTGCGCTACCAAGCTGCGCCACAGCCCGCCGCTTCCACAACGCGATTTCAACGATCAAAACCTGCGGAAGACAACTGTAAGAGCTTACCGCCTTATGAGCGGTCGCATGAACACAACGGCACCGGCTCGAGATCGTGCCGGGTTCAGCGGATGACCGGGCCGGCTCGCCCCGTGCGGCCCACGGCTCCTCGCTAGGGTAGACAGCATCATGCATATTCGAGACATCGGCGTGTCAACGCTGAAAAGCTGCCGGCACCAGCCGCGGGACGGCATCCGTCTCACCGCAGACGGACCGGTCGGGGATCGAGACTTCGCCGTCGTCGATCTGAACAACGGACAGATCCTGAGAACGGTCGAGAACCCCGCGCTGGTGGCGTGCGAGGCCGACTGGGTTGATGGGGTGCTCTCGGCGACGATCGACGGACATCGAGTCGCGGCGGTTCCCATGCCGAGCGGCGGCACCGTCGACTTCGACTATTGGGGTCGCCAGACGCCCATGCAGGTGCTCGACGGCCCGTGGGCGAGCGAATTCTCCCGCCTGCTGGGCCGGAGCGTCGTGCTCGCCCGCAGTCTCGTCACCGGGGGAGCGGTCTACGCCGATTCGGTGACAATCGTCACGACGAGCTCGCTCGACCGGCTCGCGCGCGAGAGCGGAATCGAGGTTGACACGCGGCGCTTTCGCTCCACCTTCACCCTCGACAGCGGCGATACCCCGGCGCACCTTGAGGACGAGTGGGCCGGCCGCGAGCTTCAAGTGGGCGGAGTCCGCCTGCTCGTGAAGGGCGGCATTCCTCGGTGTGCGGTCATCGACATCGACCCCGACACGGGTGAGCGTGGAACGAATTTGCTGAAAACCCTCGGCGGATATCGGCTGCACGGCAGCGACATCATGTTCGGCGTCTATGCCGAGGTCATCAGCCCCGGTTTCGTGTCGGTCGGCGACGACGTCGCGCTGGTCTAGCTCAAGACCGGGCGAGTCCTACAGCGCAGGCTCGTGCCGGAACTAAGGCCGCAGCCGGATGAGTCGCTGCGGGCCATCCTCTTTCAGCTCGGCCTGGTCGCTGCGCGACGCGAGAAAATCGGTGAAGGAACGAAAGCCGAGCGGCTTCTCATTGAACGAGGGGTCCATGCGGCGCATCTGGTTCTTGATCGTGCCGGTGTTGAGCCACTCGTCGGCATCGCCCTTGGCGTGACCGATCTGCAGCGCCCGAACCAACAGCTCCGTGGCGAGGGTCTGCGGGTCGATGTCCTCGGCCTCCGGCTCGTCGAATTGCGCATCCTCGGTGTGCGAGAACATGGGAATCGTGGTGAGCAGACGAGCGCGGCTGGGAGCTGCCTCGGGCACAGCGGCGACGGGTTCGGCCGCCTTCCTGCTCGCCTTCGGTGCCTCGACGACGGCGATCGCGGCGGCCTTGCCGATTCCGGGCAGCGAGTCGTAGTCCTCGAACTCGTCGCAGGCTGCCGCCAGCGAGGTGCTCGTCGAGCCCGCTACCCCGATGCCGACCACGAAACGACCCAGCCGCTTCGACTTCTGGGCGAGCGCGATGTAGTCGGAGTCGCCGGCGATGATGATCACGTGGGTGAGGTCGGGCAGGCGAAAGAGGTCTTCGACCACGTCGACGGCCAAACGGATGTCCGCGCCATTTTTGGTTCCGCGGGTAGTCGTGGTGAATAGCTGGGTCAGGTCCACCGCGCGCGACATCAGCTGCCGCTGGTAGCTCGCGTTGACCGGAACCGACCAGTCGGCGTAGGCACGGTTCACCACCAGGGTGCCAAAGGACGCGGCAAAGTCGATGATGGCGTTGAAATCTACGGTCGCGGAGGCGAGCCGTGCGGCGATCTCGGGGTCGGCATCCGGGCTCTTTTTATTGAAATCGCGGATGCCGTCGCGCTGAAAGGCGTTGCGCCCGTGCAGCTGCTGGTAGCGCGAGATGACGATGTTGTCGAAGTCGATATAGAGGCCGACGCGAGCATCGTTCGGTTCAGTCATGGTGAGCTCCTTAGCCACAGGCGGAAGACTCAGTCGCGATCCGGTAGGTCTAGTTTGCGCCGTGCGATGCGGCCGAGGCAACTCAGCCGGCTCTATGCACGCTGTCGTGCGCTGCCTTCGGGCTGCGGGGGGTGCACATCGGGGTCCGCAGCATTTGTCGTGCAGTCGCGAAAGTCGGATGCTTGAACCATGGAGCACACGCACGAGAACTCACACGCCCAGTCCGATGCCGCCCCCGGGGCTGGGGAGGCAGCATCCGCTGAACATGCGCCGCGCGATCCGGGCGCGGTCGAGGAATTCTGGGACGACCGCTACGCCGACATGTCGCAGCTGTGGAGCGGGCAGGCCAATGCCACGCTGGTGACCGAGGTGCAGGATCTCCCCGCCGGGCGCGCGCTGGACGTCGGCTGCGGCGAGGGAGCGGATGCCCTCTGGCTGGCGGAACGCGGGTGGGATGTCACGGCGCTGGACGTGTCGCGGGTGGCCCTGGATCGAGCTGCCGCCCAGGCTGAGCTTCGCGGAGTGAGCGTGCACTGGCTGCATGCCGGCCTGGTAGAGGCGGCGCTGCCGGCGGCATCCTTCGATCTCGTCTCGGCGCAATACCCCGCACTGCTGCGCACCGCCGAGAATGTTGCCGAGCACGCGCTATTGTCAGCGGTCGCCCCGGGCGGCGTGCTTGTGATCGTGCACCACCCGGCTCCGACGACGGATGAGGCCAAGTCCCACGGGTGCAATCCCGACGACTACGTGAGTCCGGCCCGGGTCGCTGCCCTGCTGGACGACGGCTGGCAGATCGAGGTGGACGAGACGAGGCCGCGCTACGTGGCGACCGGCGCCGGGGCGCACCACACCCACGACGTCGTGGTGCGGGCGCGACGCTTGCGCTGAGCGCTGACGGCACGTGGTTGGGAAGTTAGCCCGTGTTGCAACCAGTGCCAGCTTCCCAAACACGTGCGGCGAGGCCCGACCGGTGCCTCAGTTGGTGACGCTGCATGTCGCTGTCGGTGGCGGCCCACCTGCGAAGGCGCCTCGTCGGGCGATACTGGAGGGATGGACGATAAAGATACCCTCGCTGATTTTTTGCGCTCAGCCCGGGCCCGCCTGACGCCAGCCGATATCGGCCTGCCGGTAAACCCGCACGCGGCCGCCCGGCGGGTACCCGGACTGCGCCGTGACGAAGTAGCCGGGCTGGCCGGTGTGAGCGTGGACTACTACGCGCGGATGGAACAGGGCCGAGTGACGCAGGCATCCGATGCCGTTGTCAACGCGCTCGCCGGGGTACTGCACCTGAATGAGGCGGAGCGAAGCTACCTGTTCTCGCTGTTATCTGCCTCGACCGGCGGCCGCAACCAGCAGCGGCGGCGCACCCACGCCGTTCGGCCGTCGGTGCGCACCATCATGGATTCCTTCACCGTGCAGCCCGCGTTCGTGCTCGGCGTCGGCATGGACGTGCTGGCCATGAACGACCTCGCCAAGCTGCTGCTGAAGGACTTCACGAAGGGCTCGGGACTCGGGCGCAGCATGGCCAGATGGACCTTCCTCGACCCGTCGGCGCGCACGCTGTACCTGGACTGGGACATTGTGGCGTGCGACGTGGCGGCCATGCTCCGCCACGACGCGCGATCCCACCCCAACGATCGGGCGCTCAACGAGCTGATCGGCGAACTGACCGTCAAGAGCGACGAATTTCGCGCCTGGTGGAGCCAGCACCGGGTGTGGGAGTGCACGTTCGGTGTGAAGCGCTTCGTGCACCCGATCGTGGGGCGCGTTGACGTGGACTACGAGACCTTCCCGGTTCCGGGCGAACCAGACCAGCAACTCTTCGTCTACAGCACCCAACCGGCGTCGGCCTCAAACGACGCGCTACGCATTCTGGCCTCCTGGCGCACAGATCAGACGGATGCCGCCGCGCTCGAGTCCTTGCGCTGACGCTCTAGAACCCTTCAGGCAGACGCGGAACGTACGATGCCTCAAGCCACCCGCGCTCGTCGGCGCTGAGCTCAAGGTCGAGCGAGGCGATGGCATCGCTGAGGTGCTGCGGCTTCGTTGCGCCCACGATCGGCGCCGTCACAGCGGGGTTGCCCGACACCCAAGCCAGGGCTACCTGAGCGCGCGGAACTTCGCGTTCAGCGGCAATGTCAGCGACAACTGCAGCAACAGCGCGATCGCCGTCCTCCGCCTGTGCGTACAAGGCCTGGCTGACCAGATCCGTCTCGGTGCGGGCGGTCGTCTGGTCCCAGTCCCGGGTCAGCTTTCCACGCGCGAGGGGGCTCCACGGGGTGAGACCGATGCCGGCGTCGGCGGCGAGGGGGAACATTTCACGCTCCTCTTCCCGGCTGATCAGGTTGTACTGGCTCTGCATCGAAACGAACGGCGTCCAGCCGTTCACCTGTTGCAGGCGCAAGGCCTTCGCAAACTGCCAGGCAAACATTGAGGAGGCGCCCAGGTAGCGGGCCTTGCCCGAGCGCACCACATCGTGCAGGGCTTCAAGCGTCTCCTCGAGAGGAGTGAATGGGTCGAAGCGGTGCACGATGTAGAGGTCCACGTAGTCGAGGTCGAGGCGACGCAGGCTGTTGTCGATTTCCTGCAGCACCGCCTTGCGTGAGAGGCCGCGCTGGTTGGGACCTTCACCGACCGGTGAGTAGACCTTGGTGGCCACAACGATCTCGTCGCGGTTGGTGTACTCCGCGAGTGCGCGGCCGAGGATCTCCTCGCTCGACCCGGCCGAGTAAGCATTTGCGGTGTCGAAGAAGTTGATGCCGGCCTCAACGGCTTGCCGGATGAAGGGCCGACTGGTGGCCTCGGTCAGTGTCCAGGCGTGGTTTCCACGCTCCGGCTCGCCGTAGCTCATGCAGCCCAGGGCGAGCGCCGAGACATCCAGACCGGTGGTTCCGAGCTTCACGTACTTCATGGGACTCCTTTAATGACGGATGCCCCGGGCCGCGTTGAAATCTGCGGCCCGGGGCGGTTCGTGCCTGGGTTTATTATCGACCTGGGCGGTGTCTATAGCGCCGGTCGGGGCGCCTACGCGTCGGCGCGGGTCTCGTTGGCAAACGTGGTCACGTCGATAACGAAACGGTAGCGCACGTCGCTGCGGATAACACGCTCGTACGCCTCGTTCACCTGATCGACCGAGATGATCTCAATGTCGGCGCCGATTCCGTGAGCGGCACAGAAGTCGAGCATTTCCTGGGTCTGGCGGATGCCACCGATCTTCGAGGCGGCGATGGAGCGACGCTGGGCGGCGAGCCAGAACATCTTCACGCTGTCAGGCTCGGTGGGGATTCCAACGTGCACGAGCGTGCCGTTGAGGGCGAGCAGCTTGAGGTAGCCCTCCAGGTCGAGGTTCGCAGCCACGGTGTTCACGATGAGGTCGAAGTGGTTCTCGAGCTCGGTGAAGGTAGTCGGGTCGCTGGTGGCGTAGTAGTGGTCTGCGCCGAATCGCAGGCCGTCTTCCTTCTTGCTGAGGGTCTGGCTGAGCACGGTGACCTCGGCGCCGAGCGCGTGGGCGATCTTCACACCCATGTGGCCGAGGCCGCCCATGCCCAGGATGGCAACCTTCTTGCCGGGGCCGGCTTCCCAGTTCACGAGAGGGGAGTAGAGCGTGATGCCGGCGCAGAGCAGGGGAGCGGCCTCGGAGAGCTCGATGCCGTCGGGAATGCCGAGCACGTAGTTCTCGTCGACGACGATCGCGGTGCTGTAGCCGCCGTTGGTGGGGGTGCCATCGTGGTTACGGTCGTTGTAGGTGCCGACCTCGCCTTTCAGGCAGTACTGCTCTTCGCCGGCGAGGCAGTTGGCGCACTCGCGGCAAGAGTCGACAAAGCAGCCAACGCCGACGCGGTCGCCCACCTGGTAACGGGAGACGTCGCTGCCGACGGCGGAGACGATGCCGGCAATCTCGTGGCCGGGAACCATCGGGAACAATCCCACACCCCACTCGTCGCGAGCCTGGTGGATGTCGGAGTGGCAGATGCCGGCGAACTTGATATCGATCGCCACGTCGTGGGCGCCGGGAGTGCGCAACTCGATTGTGGTGCGAACGAGGGGCTGGGTGGCCGCGGGGGCGGCGAGGGCAGGAACGGTGGTCGTCATAGAAAAATCTTTCTGTGCCGGTGGTGGAATGCGGGGGAACCCCGTGCCGTGGCACGTGTCGACGGTGACATCCGCTCACGCAACGTTACGCCGTGCCACGGATCTGGTCGAGGCTGGAACGTGGCACTGTCTGACCTACCCACGGCATCCGCTGATCTCGCGGCCAGGAGCCGGGCGGGTGCAGGTGCGATCCGAAGCCCGGTGCAGGCGTGAGTCCCCGTTACCGGGGCGCATTGACACACGTTCACTTCACGACCTAGTATGGAATCGATTCCATGGAATCGATTCCATGACCACGATGAGGTGAAGAAGATGGCGGACATCACAATCAAGGACGTAGCCGCACTGGCTGGCGTTTCGGCGGCCACCGCTTCCCGCGTTCTCTCTGGCAACCCGGCCACCTCCCCCCAGTCGCGGGACAAGGTCGCCGCGGCAGTCATCGAGCTTGACTATCGGCCCAACGCCCAAGCCAGGGCCCTGCGCTCGACCCGCAGTGATTCCATCGGCCTGCTGGTACCCGACGTACGTAACCCGTTCTTCGCCGATCTCGCCCATACCATCGAGCAAGCAGCCCTGTCCGAGGGCTATGTCACCCTGCTCGGCAACGCCAACGAGCAGAAGGAACAGCAGGACCGGTACCTGGATACGCTGATCTCTCGGCGGGTAGACGGCATCATCGTGGCGCCACTTGGCGACGGTGGCGGCAGCATCCGTTCCCTGATCGAGCGCGAGATTCCAACGGTCTTCGTGGACCGCACCATCGACGGTATCGACGTGCCGAGCGTGACCACCGATAGTGAGGTCGGCATCCGTCAGACTGTCCAACACCTCGCCGCCCTCGGGCACACCCGGATCGGCTACATCTCCGGCCCGCAGGCGACCTCAACCGGCCGCGACCGGTTTGCAGCCTTCACGGCGGCCGTGGCCGACGCCGGTCTCAGCCAGGACCCCGACCTGGTGTACTTCGGAGACTTCCAGGCGGCGAGTGGCTCGGCCGGCCTGCACGCCTTGCTCGAGTTGCACGACCCGCCGACAGCCTTGCTCGCCGCGGACAGCCTGATGGCCGTCGGCGCGATTGCCATTCTGCACAAGTTGGGTCTGCGCATCGGAACGGACCTCGCGCTGGTCGCCTTCGACGATATCGAATGGTTTGCCCTGCTCGACCCGGCACTCAGCGTCATCTCCCACAGCGTTGAGGACATGGGCCGGATCGCCGTCGAAATGCTGCTTGAGGTCATCGCTGGCAACTCACCCCAATCGGTGGTGCTGCCCAGCGAACTCGTCATCCGTGGCTCATCGTCGTTGCCCATCCTGCCCGCATCCAGCCGAAGGAAGAACTGACATGACTCAACAACCACTGCTGACCCTGCAGAATGTGGGGAAGGTCTTTGGACCGGTCACGGTCATCCACGACGTCACGGTCAGTGTCTACCCCGGCCAGGTTCAGGTATTGCTCGGGGAAAACGGTGCCGGAAAGTCCACGCTGATCAAGATGATGGCGGGTGTCTACCAGCCGGACTCGGGCCATATCGTCGTTGATGGCAGAACGGTCACCCTGCCAAACACCCGCGCGGCTGAGGCGCTGGGTATCGCCACGATCCACCAGGAACTGAACCTGGTGGCCACCATGAGCATTGCCGAGAACGTCATGCTCGGGCGGATGCCGACCAGGCACGGTCTCGTAGACCGTCGCGCCCTGCGCCAGCACGCCCGAGCCGCGCTGGCCTTGATCGGCCTGGATATCGACGTCGACATTCTGGTGGGTGAGCTGGGCATCGCCCGGCAGCAGCTGGTCGAGATCGCCAAGGCGCTGAGTATCAACGCCCGCATTCTCATCCTCGACGAGCCCACCGCAGCGCTGACCCGCCACGAAACCGAAAACCTGTTCGCGGTCATGGCCGACCTGCGCCAGCGTGGCGTCGGCATGCTCTTCATCAGCCACCACCTCGACGAGATCGCCGAGGTCGGTGACACCGTCACCGTGCTGCGCGACGGCGAATTCATCGGGGAAGTTCCGGCCTCCACCTCCGAAGACGAACTCGTGAAGCTGATGGTTGGCCGCGGCATTGAGGACCAGTTTCCCCGGGTGCCTGAAAACCTGAGTCAGGCCGCGGAGGTGCTCATCGTGGAGAATCTCACGTCGACCGGGCTGTTCAGTGACATCAGCTTCACCGTCAAGGCGGGCGAAGTGCTCGGCATCGCGGGCCTGGTTGGCGCGGGGCGCACAGAACTTATCCGGGCCATCGCTGGCGCCGACCGATACGCCTCCGGCACGGTCGCCGTGCGCGGCCAGCATCTGCCGAAGGGCAGCATCAAGGCCGCGATCGCGGCGGGTATCGGGCACGTGCCGGAGGACCGCAAGGGACAGGGGCTGGTGCTCGACGCATCCGTCAATAACAACCTCGGCTACGCCACCCTTGCGTCCACCGCGAAGCTGGGACTGGTCGACTTTGCCGGCCAGCGCAGCCGGGCATCCGCGGTCGCGAAGAGACTGCGCATTCGCATGCACACCATCGACCAGCCGATCGGCGCACTCTCCGGCGGTAACCAGCAGAAGGCCGTCTTCGGCCGCTGGATCATCGCCGCCTCGACGATCTTGCTGCTCGACGAGCCAACGCGCGGTGTGGACGTGGGTGCCAAAGTCGAGATCTACGAACTGATGAACACGATCACGGCGGCCGGGGGAGCGATTCTCATGGTGTCCAGTGAACTGCCCGAGATCCTCGGCATGAGCGACCGCATCCTGGTGATGCGCGACGGCCGTATCGCCGGCGAGCTCAGCGCCGCCGAGGCAACCCAAGACGCAGTCATGACACTCGCTGCCCGCGATGTCGACGAGACGCACGAACAGAGATAGGGAAACCATCATGTCCACCACCACCCTGCCGACGCCGCGCCGCGGTATCGACTACAAGAAGTTTCTCGCCAACAACGGCGCCCTGGTCGGTCTCGTCGTTCTCTGCCTCGCCCTGTTCATCGCAACCCCGGACTTTCTGACCGGACCAAACCTGCTCAACATCGGTATCCAGGTATCCACCGTGGCCGTGCTGGCCTTCGGGATGACCTTCGTCATCGTGGCTGGCGGGATCGACCTTTCCGTCGGCAGCGTGGCGGCACTGTCGGCCATGTCCTCCGGCTGGATGTTCGCCAGTGCCGGCCTCCCCGGCTGGCTCGCCCTCGTGGGCGGTCTGGTAGTCGGAGCGCTCGCCGGAGTTATCAACGGTTTGGCCAATGCCTACGGAAAGCTGCCGTCCTTCATCGCCACCCTCGCCATGCTCAGCGTGGCCCGCGGGCTGACCCTGGTGATCTCCGACGGCCGGCCGATTAAGACGGCGCCCGAGGTCTCCTTTCTCGGCGGCAACCTCGGACCGGTGCCGATGCCGATCGTCATTCTCGTGATCGCCGCCCTGGCCGCCTCGTTTGTGCTCAACCGCACGGTGATTGGCCGTTCGATGTATGCCGTCGGCGGCAATGCAGAAGCGGCCCGGCTCTCGGGTCTGCCGGTCAAGCGCATCCTCGTCACCGTCTTCGCCTTGGCCGGCCTGTTCGCCGCACTCGCCGGGCTGCTGCTCGCGGGGCGTCTCGATTCAGCGCAGCCCCAGGCCGCGGCCGGCTACGAACTCGATGCCATTGCGGCTGTCGTGATCGGCGGTGCCTCGCTCTCCGGAGGCCTCGGCAGAATTTCGGGCACCCTCGTGGGAGCCCTGGTTTTGGTCGTCATTCGCAACGGCCTGAACCTGCTCAACGTCACCTCGTTCTGGCAGCAGGTCGTGATCGGCCTCGTGATCGCCCTGGCCGTTGGTATCGACGTGCTGCGCCGCAAGTCCCGCAACAGCTGACCCACCAGCTGTCAGCAAACTTTCCCCTCCATCCGCCTCATCCAAAGGAAAACCAATGAAGTCATCCTCGTTCCTCAAAATCGCGGCAGTGACCGCAACAGCAGCCTTGATCCTGGCGGGAACCACCGCCTGTGGCCGCGGCGGCGGCGCTGAGGCCTCCGGCGATAAAATCGTGATGGCCATTTCCACCCTGAACAACCCGTTCTTCGTGGAACTGCGCGACGGCGCGGAGGCTGCAGCCAAGGAAGCCGGAGTGCAGCTGAGCATCGTTGATGCCCAGAACGACTCGGCTACGCAGGCCAACCAGCTCGCCACTGCTGCCTCGAGCGGTGCCAAGGCCGTCATCGTGAATCCGGTGGACTCGGATGCCGCCGCCTCGGCAGTGGATGCCTTGATCACCGCCGGAATTCCGGTCATCGGAGTCGACCGCACCGTCACCGACGTTGACCTCGCGTCGCTCGTCGCCAGCGACAACGTCGCCGGCGGGCGTCAGGCAGCCGACGAACTGGCCAAGTCCATGGGCGAAACGGGCACCGTCATCCACTTGCAGGGCGTAGCGGGAACGTCAGCCAGCCGGGAGCGCGGCGCCGGCTTCGACGAGGGCCTGAAGGCCTACCCCGACATCACAGTTGTCGCCACGCAGACGGCCAACTTCGACCGCGCCGCCGCGCTGGATGTCACGACCAACCTGCTGCAGGCCAACCCGGGCGTCACTGGTCTCTTCGCTGAAAACGATGAAATGGCCCTCGGCGCCATCCAGGCGCTGGGCGACAAGGCCGGCTCCGAGGTCTTCGTTGTCGGCTTCGACGGCACGACCGACGGACTCGACGCCATCAAGGCGGGCACCATGGTCGCGACCATCGCGCAGCAGCCGGCCGAACTCGGCAAGCTTGCCGTCGAATTCGCCATCAAGGCCATCAAGGGCGAGACGATCGCGAAGACCGTTCCGGTCGAGGTCGTCTCCGTCACCAAGACGAATGTCGGCGACTTCGCCAAGTGAGTCACCTCGTCAATACGGCCCTCACCACGCCCGGTTCGGTCGTTGTCGTGGGATCCATCAACGTCGATCAGCTGATCCGCGTGCAACGCCACCCGAAGCCGGGCGAGACCCTCATCGGAACATCGATGGAGTTCTTGCCCGGCGGTAAGGGGGCCAACCAGGCCGTCGCGGCGGCCCAGCTCGGTGCCAGCGTGCGCCTGGTCGGTGCGGTCGGTCGGGATTCGCAGGCCACTGTCGCCAGTGCGATCCTGACCAGCGCCGGTGTCGACCAGTCGGCCGTGCGAACGGTCGACGAACCCACTGGGCTGGCCCTGGTCAGCGTGGATGATCACGGTGAGAACACGATCGTGGTCATCCCCGGTGCCAATGCACTCATGGGCGCCGAGGCCGTTCAGGCCAGCGCGGGCATCATCGCCGCCGCTGCTGTAGTGGTTTTGCAGGGTGAGATTCCGGCCGACGGAATCGCCGAGGCGGCGCGGCGGGCCACGGGACGGGTGGTACTGAATCTGGCTCCGGTGATCGAACTGGATGCTGACACGATCCGGCGAGCCGACCCGCTGGTCGTCAACGAGCACGAGGCGGCCCTCGTGCTCGCACAACTGGCACCCCACCGCGGTGTCCCCACCGAGGATGCCGAGTTGGTGAGCCGGCTGCTGGAGGTGGGCGTCGCATCCCTTGTTCTGACGCTCGGCGCGAAGGGTGCCATCTGCGCCGACCTGGATGGCACCAACACCGTGGCCTCGCCGACGGTCGTCGCCGTGGACAGCGCCGGCGCTGGCGATGCATTCGTGGGCGCGCTGAGCGCGCAGCTGGCCGCAGGCGTGAGCCTGCTTCAGGCCGTTCGCCTGGCCGTGCGGGTCGGGGCGTTCGCGGTGCAGAGCCGCGGAACGCAGACCTCGTATCCGACACTGGTGGACGTGCTGCCGACGGTGAACGCATGAAGAGGAGGGGCATCCTGAACGCTGAGCTGGCGGGGGCGCTGGCCCGGCTCGGTCACACGGATGTCATTCTGCTCGCGGACTGCGGCATGCCGATTCCGCCTGGGGTTCCCGTGGTCGACCTAGCCTTGGTGCACGGAATTCCGCGGTTCGAACAGGTTCTCGACGCCCTGCTCGATGAGATGGTGTTCCAGGGATGCGTGGCGGCGAAGGAAGCAAAGACCGCTCCCGCTGGGGCATGGCTGTCGGACCGCTTCACCGACATCGAGTACATCAGCCACGCGGAGTTGAAGGCCATCTCCGCGTCGGCGAAGCTCTTCATTCGCACGGGGGAGGCGACGCCGTTCGCCAACGCGGCGCTGGTCTGCGGAGTCTCGTTCTGAGGACCTGCGCCTGCGGAGCCGGCACCGCGCCGGCGGCTCTACGCCGTGCGGGCGCGATCGATGACGCCGCGTGATCCGCCGGGGTGAATCCGGAGCTTTCACACCGGACGCTCGGGGAATCTCCCGCGCGCAGCACTCGTCGTCACCGTTCTGCGGGGCTACTCTCGTGCGTAGCGAGGCACGACGACCTTAAGAAGCGGAGGACCCAATGACCAGGGACAGTCGAGCGCGGGTGATCGTGCGGGAAGGCCCGCTGGGATTCGTCTTCTTCCTGGCCTATCTCGGAGCGGCCATCTATTTCGTCTCGGAATCCAACGGCACATTCTGGGGCGTCATCCTGGGCCTGCTGCAGGCGATCGTTTGGCCCGTCTACGTCATCTATCACGTGCTGCTGTCGATGGGCGCGTGATTGCTGCAGGTCAGTGCGCGGCTGGGCGACGTACCATCAGTGGATGCCCCCGCGTTCGCCACTCCCGCAACGTCACGGGCTCGATGCCGCGTGGGTGTGCACGCCGGAACGGTCGAAGCATCCGCTTTGGGAGACCATGGGTGCCTGGCTCGATGAGCGCCTGTCGGAGTTTGTGGACGTGGTCGGCCTTCTGGCCCAGGGACGTTTTGTCTATGCGACGGGCACCGTCGTCGGCGGCCGCGACCCGTACCGGCCGTACACGTTTGTGTGGTTCCACCGCGATCTGGCCGTGGAGACGTTCGTTCCCGGGCCCATTCATCTGATCTATCGCGACGATCGCATCGTGGTGATCGACAAGCCCGCCTTCCTGTCGACCATTCCCCGCGGGCGCCACGTCGTGCAGAGCGTGGTGGTGCGGCTGCGCGCCGAGCTCGCGCTTCCGGAGCTCTCACCCCTGCATCGGCTGGACCGGGTGACGTCGGGGCTGCTGGTCCTCGCGACTGAGCGGCGCTGGCGCGGGGCGTACCAATCGATGTTCCAGCGCCAGGAGGTCGCGAAGACCTATCGGGCGCTCGCGCCGTTGCTTCCGGGCCTCGACTTGCCCGTGACGGTGCGCAACCACCTCGTGACCCGCCGCGGCCAGTGGCAGGCCGAAGTGCTGCCGGGCGCGCCGGCCAACTCCGAGTCCCTGATCGAACTCGACTCCCCGATCGACGGGCTCGGCAGCTACACGCTGACGCCCCGCACCGGTCGTACCCACCAGTTGCGCCTGCACATGCTCGGCCTTGGCGTTCCGATCAGTGACGACCCGATCTACCCGGTCGTGCGAGAAATCGCTATCGACGATTTCACCCGACCCTTGCAGTTGCTGGCGAACGAGGTGCGCTTCACCGACCCGATCGACGGTCGCCTGCGGGAGTTCGCCAGTTTGCGCACGCTGCCATTGCGCAGCGAGGTCAAGGCTCGTCGAACGGATGCCTAGGCTGGTCCCATGGCTACAGTCATCCTTGTGCGGCACGGCCGCACCACCGCAAATGCCACCGGACTCCTGGCCGGACGGGCCAGAGGCATCCACTTGGATCAGATCGGACAGGACCAGGCAGCGCTGACGGGTCTTCGCCTGGCGGTCGTGCCGCTGGTCGGCGTGGTCTCCAGCCCGCTGGAACGCTGCCAGCAGACCTCCCGGCTGATCCTCGACCACCAGACCGGATCCCCGGTCACCCTGGTCGACGACGATCTGACCGAGTGTGACTACGGCGACTGGCAGGGCAGAAACCTCAGCGAACTGGCCCAGGAGAAACTGTGGTCGGTCGTGCAGAACCAGCCCTCAGCGGTGGTTTTTCCCAGCGGCGAATCGATGGCGGCGATGCAGGCTCGCGCGGTGGCCGCGATTCGACGCCAGGACGCCGCCTTCGAGGCGCAGCACGGGCCAGGTGCGGTGTGGGCGGCGGTGAGCCACGGCGACGTCATCAAGTCGATTCTGGCTGACGCCTTCGGTATACACCTCGACCTGTTCCAACGCATCAGTGTCGGCCCGGCGTCGGCGTCGATCGTGCGGTACGGCTCCGGCCGACCGAGCGTGCACGCCACCAACACCGACGGCGGCGACCTGGCCTGGCTGGCCGACAGCACCCTCTCGGACGACGCGCCGGTGGGCGGCGGAGTGGGGCCTCAGCCACTGCGCACCCGGCACGCCTAGAGTATTTGTATGCCCACAATCGTTCATGAGTTCGACTGGCCGGATCGGGTCGTCGTCGGCACAATCGGCCCGCCCGGGTCGCGTTCGTTCTATCTGCAGGTACGCAGTGGTAGCCGTATCGTGAGTATCGCGCTGGAGAAAGAACAGTCAGCGCTGCTCGCCGAAAATATCGACGAGATTCTCGACCAGCTGATCACTCTCGAGGGCAACCCGTTCAGTATTCCGACTACGACGCCGATCGAGATCGTCGACAACGACCCGCTCGAGCAGCCCGTGGCGGCAGAATTTCGCACCGGTTCGATGAGTCTGGGGTGGGATCCGACCACGGTTCAATTCGTGATCGAGGCCTACCCGGTTGACGAAGACGACGATGTGCGCGATCCGGCGGAAAAGTCCGAGATGCTTCTCGTGCGCATCTCCGTGGGGACCGCGAGGGCTTTCGCGAAGCGCACCCGCGAAATCGTCGGCGCCGGGCGTCCCATGTGTCCCCTCTGTGGTTATCCCGTCGACGCCGACGGGCACACCTGCACCCTGCCCGATGTCTGATGCCAGCCCCCGACCTGGTCAACGGTGAGCTGAAGCTGACCGGCCGAATCAAGACGGCTTCGAACGCGACCTTCCTCGGCAGCATCGGCGGCGCGGTGGTGGTCTATAAACCGGTCGCGGGGGAGCATCCGCTCTGGGATTTTCCCGACGGAAACCTGGCCAATCGTGAGGTGGCCGCCTACCTGGTGTCCCAGGTTTTCGGCTGGAACATCGTGCCGCGCACCTGGCTGCGCGACGGCCCGATGGGTGAGGGCATGGTGCAACTGTGGCAGGAGCCTGACCCGGCGCAGAGCGCCGTCGACCTGGTGGCAGCGGACGCCGTGCCGGCCACGGGGTGGCGACGAGTTCTCGATGGGCGAGACGATCGGCGTGATGGTTCGTGCGGGAAAGATAGGATCGTCCACACGGACCCCGCCTAGCTGGCGGGCACGTTCAGTCGTTTTGGCCATGGAGGTCCACACATGAGAAGAAAACTGCTCTCTACCGCTGTAGTCGGTTCCGCCCTGCTGCTCGCCGTGACAGGCTGCAGCACCCCCGCCGAAACCGATACGACCGCCGGTGGCGGCCTGACCGGAACCGGAACCGGCGCTGACTGCGTTATCGAATCAGCCGTACCCATCGCTGCGGCCTTCAGTCTCACGGGCGCTGCGGCGCAGTACGGTGCGGGACAGAAGAACGCGCTGGAACTCGCAGTTGAGGACCTGAACGCGGTTGGCGGGGTCACCTACGAGCTCACCGTCGAGGACGACGCGACCGACCCGAAGCAGGCCATTCAGGTGTTCGACACCTTCATCGCTTCCGGCGCCAGCATCATCATCGGCCCGACCCTGTCCAACACCGCGAAGCAGACCGACCCGATCGCGCAGGACGCGCAGGTTCCCGTGCTCGGCGTGTCGAACACCGCGGCCGGCATCACCGAAATCGGGGACTACGTCTTTCGCGATTCCCTCACCGAGGATGCCGTGATTCCGCAGACCGTCAAAGCCGCCGTCGACAAGCTCGGCGTGAAGAAGGTCGTTGTCATGTACAGCAATGACGACGCCTTCACCGAGTCGGGTTACCAGGCCTTCGCCGCTGCGCTGGAGGACCAGAATGTGGAAGTGGTCGACACCCTCACCTTCTCCAAGGCGGACACTGACTTTCGCGCCCTGCTCAACAAGGCCAAGCAGTCCGACGCCGACGCCATCGTCGTCTCCGGCCTGATCGACGCGGCCGTGCCGCTCGTCACCCAGGCCCGCGAAATCGGCATTGACACGCCGATCATCGGCGGCAACGGCTTCAACTCACCTGCTCTGCTCACCGGCGCCGGCGCGGCAGCCGAGGGCGTCATCGTGGGTGCCGCATGGAACTCCGCCTCCGACAACGAACAGAACGTGAAGTTCATCGAGGACTACACGGCCGCGTACACCTCGGCTCCCGATCAGTTCTCCGCGCAGGCATACGCCGGCATGCAGATCATCGACCACGCCGTTCGGTCCGGTTGCTCGGCCGAACGCGAGGACATCAAGACGGGCCTCGGCGACATCACCGACGTGCCGACGGTCCTGGGCGATGTCAGCCTGAATGAGAACCGCGACGCCGTGCACGACGCCCTCGTGCAGATCGTTCAGGACGGCAAGTTCGCCATTCTGAAGTAGCGTCACCGCACCAACACACCGCGCCACTCACACCACGCCGGCCGCGTTTCGCCTTGGGCGGTACGCGGCCAAAAACAGGGACATCACCAATGCAGCTCTTCCTGGACGGAATTTTTCTCGGCTCGATCTACGCGCTCTTCGCCATCGGTTTCACCCTCGTGTTCGGTATCCTCGACCGGTTGAACCTGGCTCACGCGGCCGTTTTCACCGCCGGCGCCCTGGTCGGGATCGAGATCGTGACCAGGTTCGGCGTGCCGATCTGGCTGCTCATTCCCCTGGTGCTGGTCTTCGGCGCGGTGCTGGGAATCCTGATTGAACGCGTGGCCTTCCGGCCGCTCGCCGGGCGGCACGATGCGCACTTCGCGGGCCTGATCTCATCGATCGCCTTCGGGGCGATCCTTTTGTCGCTGCTTCAGGCGCTGTATGGCGCCGATACCCGGCGGTTTCCCGCGGACGTGTTCCCGCCCACCCGGGTGGAAATTCTCGGTGCGACCGTCTCGCTCCTGCAGGTCATCATCCTGATCGTCAGCGTGTCGCTGATGGTCATTCTGACCTGGCTCGTGGCCAAGTCGAAGCTCGGCCGAGGCATGCGTACCATCGCCGAAAACCCGCACGCAGCTTCGGTTCTGGGCCTGAACGTCGGCCGGATCAGCAGCACCACCTTCGCTCTCTCCTCGGCGCTGGGCGCTGTGGCCGGCGTGCTGTTCACCCTGAACGTCAACGCCGCCTCCCTCGGTATCGGTCACGCCGTGGAACTCAAGGCCCTCGCCGTGATCGTCGTCGGCGGGATGGGATCGCTTCCGGGCGCCCTGATCGGCGGCCTGATCCTGGGCGTCGCCGAAGTTCTGGCCGTGAATTACATCGGCAGTTCCTGGCGGGACATGGTGGCGTTCGGACTGCTGTTCCTCATCCTCATCCTTCGCCCGCAGGGCCTGTTCGGCGCACGCAAGACGCGGGAGGTCTGAGCATGTTGGCGGAATACTCCTCTCTCATCACGCTGATCGCCCTGACGGCGATCCTCGCCTTCAGCTTCTATGCCGTGCTGATTGCCGGACAGCTGAGCCTGGCCCAGCTCGGGCTGGCCTCCCTGGCGGCCTTCAGTTCCGCGCTCGTTGTTCCCGCCGAGCCGCTGTTCGGCTTCATTCCTCCGCTGGCCGTCGGCATCGTCTTCGGCATGGTCGTTGGCATTATTGCCGCATTCATTCTGGGCCTGCCCGTCATCCGCTTACGCGGTGTTTTTCTGGCCATCGCCACCCTGGCGTTCGGCGAAATGGTGCGCATCTTTTTGATCAACCAGAGTTGGACCAATGGCGCGCAGGGGCTGGGCTTTCCCAAGCTCGTCGGCCTCGAGGTCGCCTGGGTCGCGCTAATCGTGGTGGCCTTCTGGTTCTGGCGTCTCTCCGGCTCCCGGCTGGGACGAGCCTTCGCTGCGATTCGTGAAGACGAATTGGCTGCCACGACCATGGGTATCGACGTTCCTCGCTACCGGATGGCTTCCTTCGTCATCGCGGGCGCCATTGCCGGCCTCTACGGCGTGCTGCTGGCATACTTCTCGCGGTTCGCCGACCCGAACGAGTTCTCGTTCACGGCCGCGGTGGACGGCCTGGTCACGGCCGTTGTCGGCGGGGTCACCCTGTTCGTCGGCCCGATCCTCGGTTCGGCATTCCTCACGGTGCTCCCCGAACTGCAGCGTGTCCTCGGCGTCGACGCCGGCTGGATCCGTCCAACAGTTTCCGGCGTGCTGCTCCTCGTCGTCATCCTCTTTCTGCCCGGTGGGCTGTCCGGTCTCATTCCGCGCAGAAAGTCCGCCAAACGCCTGATTTCCGATCCTGCGCTGCGGCCCACCCTTCCGGCTTTGCCGACGCCGGGCACCGAGCTCGTACGCCTGACCGGGCTCGGCAAGTCCTACGGGGGAGTGCACGCCGTGCGCGCGGTGGACCTCACCGTGAACGCCGGCGAGATTCTTGGCCTGATCGGCCCTAACGGTGCCGGCAAGACCACCCTCGTGAACATGGTGACGGCATTGACGCCCCCGAGCACCGGCGCCGGCAGCGTGCTCGGCGTTCCCCTGGCGGCCACCACAAAGGCGCACCGCCTGGCCCAGGCCGGAGTGGCCCGTACCTTTCAGCAGATCAAGCTGTTCAACCGGCTCTCGGCCCTGGAGAACGTGCTCGTCGGTGGGTACCGCATCACCCACGACACGCTGCTCCGACGGCTGTTCTTCCTTCCTTCGGCCCGTCGGTGGGAACGCGAAGCCGTGGCGATGGCATCCGCGCAACTGATCCGCGTCGGCCTCGGTGACAAGGCGGCTAACGCCGCGGGCGACCTGTCTTACGGCGACCAGCGGCGGCTGGAGATCGCCCGCGCGCTGGCCTCGCATCCGTCCCTTTTGGTCCTGGACGAGCCCGCGGCCGGAATGAACCAGGTGGAGGCCGCACGGTTGTCAGACCTGATTCGCTCGCTTGCCGCCGACGGCATCGCCGTGCTCGTGATCGAGCACAACGTGCGAATGATGCTGGCCACCTGTGACCGGATCATGGTGCTGAACTTCGGAGAGGTCATCGCGGCCGGTCTGCCCTCCGACATCGCCAGGGACCCCAAGGTGCTCGAGGCCTACCTCGGGTCGGTCGGCTCCGACGCTGACGCCGACGCGGCATCCGTGCTGGCCGCCGAGAATCTCGCCCGTATCGCCGCCGACCCGGACAGTGAAGCCCACGGGTACCACGCCGACCCCGCCCAGGGCGGCGCAACAAAGCCCAACGGCACGACGGCCCCGGAGGAGAACCGATGAGCGATCCGATCCTGAGCGTGGAGGGCCTGCAGGTCAATTACGGCCGCGTGGAGGCCGTGCGCAACGTATCCTTCGAGGTGGCGGAGGGGGCACTGGTCACCCTGGTCGGGGCCAACGGCGCCGGTAAGACATCCGTGTTGAACGCCGTATCCGGCCTGCTCCGACCCCGCCAGGGCATCATCAAATTCAAGGGCCAGGACATCACCAGATGGCCGGCGCACCGGCTGGTAAAGGCCGGACTCGTGCAGGTTCCCGAGGGACGCGAGATCCTCGGCACGCTGACCGTTGCCGAGAACCTCAGCCTCGGCGGCTGGCACCGCGGCAGCACCATGCACAAGAACGTGGCCAAGGTCTACGAACGGTTCCCGGTGCTGTTTGAGCGACGCAAGCTTCAGGCCGGTGCGTTGTCCGGCGGCGAGCAGCAAATGCTGTCGATCGCCCGCGCCCTGATCGCCGAGCCGCAGATTCTTCTGCTCGACGAACCCTCGATGGGGTTGGCGCCCAAGATCGTGGACGAGGTGTTTGCGGTGATCGAGGAAATTCGCCAGACCGGGACCACGGTGGTGCTGGTTGAACAGAATGCCCGGCGGGCCCTTGCGGCTGCCGATTTCGGCTATGTATTCGAGACCGGGGAGATATCGCATTCCGGGCCGGCCCACGACTTGCTCTCCGATGAGAAGGTCATCGAGGCCTACCTGGGATTGGACTAGTGGTGTCTTGACTACAGTTGAAGCCGAGGTCCAGGGCTCTGTGCGTGCCCTGGACCTCAGCTTCAATCAAATGACTTGCAGTTAGTCCAGCACTCCGCAGGCGGCCGGGTCAGTGGCCTCGGCGGGGAGGGTCCCGTCAAGCTCGCTGTTACCCGCTTCGAAGTCGTACATCCCGTTGCCGTTGTAGTCGACTCCGTGGATCACGACGACGCCTTCACCGTCGCGGATGGCCTCGGCGATGTCAGCAGCGGTACCGTTGCCTCCATCGTCGCCGGTTCCGGCAACGTCCGTGAAGCGGATGTTGGTCCGGAGATAGCTATAGGAGCCGTTCTTCGAGACGGGGAACCGGGTAACGTCCAGGAAGCTGGCCGGCGTGGTGTCTCCGCTGGTGTTCAGGGACACCACAACGGGCCCGTAGGCCGGGATACCCTCGACGGTGTTCAGGCGTTGGTCACCGTTGGTGTCCAACGCGAGCGTGGGGCACTCGTTCATTGCCTCTTCGCCGTAGTGGATGTGCTGGGCGTGCGGAGCATTGGCGGACAAACCCGTCGCGCGGATCTCGATGGCCCGAATCGTCTCGCCGCGAACGACAGCGATCGCCTTGCCCGAAGCCCCCGAGTCGTTAAGCTCGGTGAGGTTGGCGGTCAGTACCACGTTACCGCGCACCGATTTCGGGACATGCGCTGATGCCGGGGCGGCGCCAATCGACACGGCGATCAGCGCGGCTGCCCCCGCTCCGAGTACCAGTTTAATGTTCTTCTTCACGTTTCACTCCTATGTGACCTCGCCCATCGAGACGATCCCGACGGTTGGATGCGACCGCGTTGGTTCGTAGCCCTCTGCCAAAAGGACTGGCATTTTTTGGGGTTACGACGCAGAGGGTATCCACATATCGAGGATCCTGAAAGTGCTGGCTGCCGATCTGCTCGTTTCTCGACTGGGCCGAGATCGTGCCAGGCTAGGGGCATGGATCTTGAGGTGTCGCCGACGCTCACCATTCCCGAGCGTGAACTGGGCTGGCGATTTTCGCGGTCGTCCGGCCCCGGCGGCCAGCACGTCAACACCTCCGACAGTCGCGTCGAGCTGTCCTGGAATATTGCCGAGTCAAGCGTACTCTCCGACGACGAGCGGATGCTGCTGCTCACCCGGCTCGGGCACCGTCTCGTTTCCGGCGTGGTCACCATCGCAGCCAGCGAGCAGCGCTCCCAGCTGCGCAATCGCGAGATCGCGCTGCGTAAGCTCGCCGACCTGGTGATCGCGGGGCTGGCCGCGGAACCGGCCGTGCGTCGCGCGACCAGACCCACCAAGGGATCGGCCCGGCGGCACCTCGCCGTCAAACAACAGCGCTCGGCCACGAAACGCAACCGGCAGCGTCCCGCGGCCGAATAGCCCAAAGGCTAGCCGGCATCCGTTTAATGGAAGCGGCTACCGAACCAGCAGCATCCGTCGAAAGTAGGCGGCCAGTTCTGCTGTCGCGGGCAGCGGCAGAACATTCGCGACGTACTGGTCCGGTCGAACCACGACCACGGCGCCGTCGCGGCTGATGCCGCGCAGGTCGAAGATGTCCTCGTCGGGGTCGGCGGCGTATACCTTCTCGTAGTCGATGAGTCCGAACGGGCCGGTTCTTGGCAGAAAGGCCTCGTCGACCTGGCCGAGATCCACCTCGGTGTGCGCCTCCTGGTAGATCACCTTCACGTCGAAGACGCTGTCAATGTCGGTGCCGGCCGGAGTGTGGGCGAGCAGGGGGGAATCGTCAGCGGTGCGCATCCACTCGGCCCAGGCGGTGAGCGCGGAGCTGTTGGCGGCGTCAGCGAACGCGTAGAGGCGCCAGCGGCCGTCGGCGCGGTGGTGGTGGCCGAGCTCGACCGGGTTGGCGTCGGCGACGCGCACCACCGGAGCTGACTTGAAACGCTTTCCGATGGGAAAACCGGTGGCGAGCGCCTGATGGGTTGCTTCACCAATCAGCATCGACGGCGGGTATTGGGTCATGAACCCGGCCGGAAATTCCGCCGTCTGGGTGTAGAAGTCCTCGAGCGGCACCTTGAGGTCTTCGGGCTTGGCGGCCATCAGTGAAGACCACTCCTTGTCGAAGTCGATCAGGTTCTTGGCGATGACCTGGCGCTCCGCGGAATACGTGCTGAGAAGTGTCTCGGGGCTGCGACCGTCGAGCACGTAGCCGAGCTTCCAACCGAGGTTGAAACCGTCCTGCATGGAGACGTTCATGCCCTGGCCCGCCTTGGCGCTGTGCGTGTGGCAGGCGTCACCCATGATGAAGACGCGCGGCGAGCGGATGCCGATCTCCTCGGGCAGTACGTCGTCGAAGCGGTCGGTGAGGCGGTGGGCGACCTCGTAGACGCTGTGCCAGGCCACGTTTTTCACGTCGAGTGTGTACGGGTGCAGAATCTCGTTCGCCTTCAGGATGATCTCGTCGATCGTCGTCGTGCGCACGGCGCCGTTGTCATCGGGGGCGACTTCGCCGAGGTCGACGTACATGCGGAACAGATAGCCGCCCTCGCGCGGAATGTGCAGGATGCTTCCGTTAGCCCCCTGGATGGCGCACTTGGTGCGAATGTCGGGAAAGTCGGTGACGGCCAGCACATCCATGACTCCCCAGGCGTGGAAGGCCTGGTCGCCGGCGAGGGTGCAGCCGATCGAATCGCGCACGCCGCTGCGGGCACCGTCGGCGCCGACCACATACTTGGCGTGAACGATGCGCTCCTGGCCCTTCTTGAGGCCGGTGGTGTGTACGAGCGTCACCGCGACGGGGTAGTCGCTCACGCTGTTGGTTTCACGCGTGGTGTTGGTCAGGCTGACAAACTCGTAGCCGAAGTCCGGCACCATGCGGGTAGGCGAATTCGCCATGACCTCGGCGAAGTAGTCGAGCACGCGCGCCTGGTTGACGATGAGGTGCGGAAACTCGCTGATGCCGGTGGGATCATCGATGGCGCGGGCCGTGCGAATGATGTTAGCCGGGTTGGTGGCGTCTGGTTTCCAGAACGCCATCTCGGTGATGCGGTACGCCTCGGCGATGATGCGCTCGGCAAAGCCGAACGCCTGAAAAGTCTCGACGCTGCGGGCCTGGATCCCGTCGGCCTGCCCGATTGCGAGACGCTCACCGCGGCGCTCCACGATGCGGGTCGTGATACCGGGAAACTGGGAGAGCTGGGCGGCGGTTATCATGCCGGCCGGGCCCGTTCCCACAATGAGAACGTCGACGCTGTCAGGGATTTCATCGGGGCGATCGATGCCGACTCCGGCCGCATCCTGAGTGCGCGGATCGGTGGACACGTATCCGTGGTGGTGAAACTGCACGGCTTCCTCACTTCTCTGTGTGGTTAAAACTTCTGTGTGGTTAAAACGAGTGCGGCTTCTGATCTGATGTTCGATAATAGAACGACGTGTTCTATTATTGTTTCTCAAATCATATACGTTCTAAGCGGCTGCGCAATGCGATAATGCGGGTAACGTGCTGACAATGAAGACCGACCCGAAACTTCTCGAGTCGACGCTTGACTCCGACCCGGCCCTGCGCTGGCGGTTTGAACGGCACCTCGTCGGTGCACCGACCGAAGTCTGGCAGGCCACCAGGGCGCGGGTGAACACGGAGGGATTCGGGGCGCGACTGCTGGCCCTGCACGACGCCGATGGCCGATGGGTGGGCGGCGCGAAGCGTCAGATTATGGCCGGCTCAGCGCGACACGGTGCCGGTGAGTGAGGCGATCGCTCGCAGCACGAACGGCTGGGCGGCGAACGAGGCCGCGATCATCAGGGCGAGGGCGCCGGCGAAAATCCAGAACCCGAGCCATCCGTCAGCGTTTTGCGCGGCATACATGTGGTTCAGGTTGCGCAGCGCACCGGTTGCGAACACGAGAATCACGTGCACCGCGATGAAGGCCACGAAGAAGATCATCACCGGAAAGTGCACTGCACGGGCCAGTGCAATGGGGTAGAGCTTGCTCAGTCGCTTCGAGGTCCACGAGGGCGACATGCGCAGCCCGGTGGCCAGGGCCAGGGGTGCCGCGACGAACACGACGAGAAAATAGCTGATGGTTTGCAGGGCGTTGTAGTTGACCCAGCCGTCTTCGACCGGCCAATTCAGCGACGCGTATTGAAGGCCTGCGGAGAGGGCGTTCGGAAAGATTTCCCAGGTCACCGGGATCAGCCGAAGCCACTGCCCGGTCGCAACGAGCAGAACGTAGAACAGAACCCCGTTCACGACCCACAGGGTGTCAAAGGTGATGTGCAGCCAGAGATTCAGGCTGATCTTGATCGGCGGGGTCTTGGTGCGGATGAGCCCGGTGTTGTTACGTTTCCAGAACATGGTGGGACGCTTGGTGGTGCGGATCTGCCAGCCCGAGCGGATGATGAACAGAATGAAGAAGGCATTCAGACCGTGTTGCCAGGCGAGCCAGGCCGGAATCCCCACCGGGGCGGAGTCGGGCAGGGTCGTCGTTCCTGGATACTCGGTGAGGAAGGACTGCACGTCGGGCAGCGAACGGATGCCCCTGGCTGCGAGCACGATCACGGCCAGCACCACGATGGCCGCCGGAATGATCCAGACCAGCTTGAACCACCGGTTTTCGGCGAGGGTGGCGAGGCGGCTGCCCGATGAGGTCACTGCGCGCTGCTTCGTTTGCCGATCGCGTCGATGAGCTGGGGAACGACGGTGAAGACGTCCCCGACGATTCCGAAGTCGGCAATGTCGAAGATGGGGGCGTCAGCGTCGGTGTTGATGGCGACGATGGTCTTGGCGGTCTGCATGCCGGCCCGGTGCTGGATGGCACCGGAGATTCCCAGCGCGATGTAGAGCTGCGGGGAGACGGTCACACCGGTCTGGCCGACCTGCGAGGTCTGAGCTACGAACCCGGCATCGACGGCCGCGCGGGAGGCGCCGACCGCGGCGCCGAGGGCATCCGCGAGCTGCTCCACCAGCACGAATTTCTCCTGCGACTGCAAACCGCGACCGCCAGACACCACGGTTTTGGCGCCGCGCAGGTCGGGCCGGTCCGCGGCCACCGGGGTGGCCTCGGCGCTGTCGATCAGGGTCGATCGGGAGGTGTCGAGGTCGAGCGTGACGCGCATGACGGTCGCCGTTTTCGCCTCGGCACGGTCGTCGATCGCGCCCTGCCGCACAGTGATGACGGCGGGGCCACCCTGTACCGTCGAATCGACGGTGTACGCGCCGCCGAAGACGGAGTGCGAGGCGACGATCGCGTCGCCGTCCCGGTGCAGGTCCACGGCATCCGTCAGCAGGGCGCCCTGGGTGCGGAGCGCGACATGGGCGGCAATCTCGCGGCCATCGATGGAGTGAGCCACGAGAACGGCGGCCGGTTCGAGCGCGGTGAAGGCGGCGACGAGGGCTTCAACCTGCGGGGTGAGCAGCACGGCCGTGGTCTGGTCGGTTTCGCCGACGTAGACCTGTTCGGCTCCGAGAGCACCGAGCTGTTCGGCGAGGATGGCCGAGATGCCGGGCGCCGCGGCGACGACGGCGACCGGTGTACCCAGACGAGCTGCGGCGGCGAGCAGCATCGCTGCGGTGTTGGCGATGGCGCCGTCGGGCGAGACTTCAATGAGGGCGAGAATATTCGACATCTGTACCTTCCTAGATCAGACGTCCGGCGGCGAGAAA
Organism: Cryobacterium sp. TMT1-2-2; assembly: GCF_004403505.1. Taxonomy (NCBI): domain Bacteria; kingdom Bacillati; phylum Actinomycetota; class Actinomycetes; order Micrococcales; family Microbacteriaceae; genus Cryobacterium; species Cryobacterium sp. TMT1-2-2. The sequence continues at coordinate 26,963 of NZ_SOGS01000015.1, forward strand.
CTCCGCGAGTTCAACGCCCGCGTTGCCGTGGTCGACGATCTTGGTGCCGGCCACGCGGGCCGGACGGGGGCTGGTCTGGGTGATCACGGAATGAGCGGATGCCGAGGTCGCTTCCAGCCCGAGGTCGGCCAGAGACCAGACCGTGACGGGCTTTTTCTTGGCGCGCATGATGCCCTTGAAGTTGGGGAACCGGGGTTCGGCGGACTGCTCGGTCACCGATACGACGGCGGGAAGCTGGGCGTGCACGGTCATCGACCCGTTTTCGGTGGCGCGGTGGCCGCTGACGGCATCCGTTGTTATGACGACGGAGTCGAGGTAGGTGGCCTGCGCCACGCCCAGCCGACCGGCGATGAGCGAGGGGAGCGTGCCGCCGCGGCCGTCGGTGGATTCGTTGCCGGCGATGATCAGATCGAACCCGGCCTTGGTGGCTGCGGCGGCAATGACCTCGGAGGTGCGCAGCAGGTCGGCTCCGGCCAGGCCGCCGTCGAGCAGGTGGATGGCTGAGTCGGCTCCCATCGCTAGTGCCTTGCGCAGCATGTCTTTGGCCGAGTCGGGCCCCATAGTGAGCGCGACGACCTCAGCGTCATTGCTGTCCTGATAGCTCAGCGCCACCTCGAGGGCACGCTCATTGATCTCGTCAATGACGCAGTCGCTCGAGACTCGATCGAGCCACCCCGTCCTGAGGTCGAGGGTGCGGTCGCCCCAGGTGTCGGGTACCTGCTTGACCAGAACAATGATTTTCATGATCTACTTCCTGCGAGCGTGTTGGTCTCGCCTGTTGTGCCGGCTAGAACTGCCAGGGAAACGGAGACCAGTCGGGTTCGCGGTGTTCGAGGAACGCTTCTTTGCCTTCGACGGCTTCGTCGGTGCCGTAGGCGAGGCGGGTGGCTTCACCGGCGAAGAGCTGCTGGCCGACCAGTCCGTCATCGATAGCGTTGAAGGAGTACTTGAGCATGCGGATCGCGGTTGGCGACTTCGTGAGGATGGTGTTGGCCCAGTCCAGCGCGGTCGTCTCCAGTTCCGCGTGCGGCACCACCGCGTTGACGGCGCCCATTTCGTAGGCGCGCTGCGCGTCGTACGGGCGGGCGAGAAAGAACACTTCCCTGGCGAACTTCTGCCCAACGTGCTGGGCAAAGTAGGCGCTGCCGTAGCCGCCGTCGAACGACCCGACGTCGGCATCCGTTTGTTTGAACATGCCGTGTTCCTTGCTGGCGATCGACAGGTCGCAGACCGAGTGCAGGGAGTGGCCGCCGCCGGCCGCCCAGCCGGGAATGACGGCTATGACGACCTTCGGCATGAAGCGGATGAGTCGCTGCACCTCGAGAATATGCAACCGGCCGGTGCTCACGGTTCCGTCGCGGTACTGGTAGCCGTCGCGGCCGCGGATTCTCTGGTCGCCACCGGAGCAGAATGCCCAGCCGCCGTCTTTGGGGCTTGGTCCGTTGCCGGTGAGGAGCACGACGCCGATTTTGGTGTTCTGCATGGCGTCGTCGAGCACCCGGTAGAGCTCATCGACCGACTGCGGGCGGAAGGCGTTGCGCACCTCCGGCCGGTTGAAGGCGACGCGGGCGACCCGGCCGGCGTTGTCGTGGTGGTACGTGATGTCGGCCAGCGCGGAGAAGCCGTCGACCGGCTTCCACAGGGACGGATCGAAAATTTCGGAAACCTGAGTCATGGTTTCAGCTTAGGTGTGCTCGGAGTTGGCACGGATCTCGGTGATGATGCCGGAGAAGTCCCGGCCACCGCCATCCGCGTCGGCGAAGCGGCGGTAGATCTGGGCGGCGAGCGGGGCGAGTTCGGCGGCGACGCCGGTGGCTTCGAGGGCGTTCACGGCCAGGCCGAGGTCTTTCGCCATGAGCGCTCCGGCAAAGCCCGGCTGGTAGTCCCGGTTGGCCGGGCTGGTCGGAACCGGTCCGGGCACCGGGCAGTTGGTGGTGAGGGCCCAGCACTGGCCGGAGGCTGCGGAGGCCACGTCGAACAGGGCCTGGTGGCTGAGGCCGAGCTTCTCGCCGAGCACGAATGCCTCGCTCACGGCGATCATGGAGATTCCGAGGATCATGTTGTTGCAGACCTTGGCCGCCTGCCCGGCACCGGACTCGCCGCAGTGCACGATCTTGCCGCCCATAACCTGCAGCACCGGCAGTGCCGACTCGAAGTCCGCGGCGTCGGCCCCGACCATGAAGGTGAGCGTGCCGGCCGTGGCGCCGCCCACTCCGCCGGAGACCGGGGCGTCCAGGCCGCGGTGCCCGGCCGCCACGAGGAGGTCGCGCGCCGCGCGGGCATCGCTCACGTCGATCGTGGAGCATTCGAGAAAGAGCGTGTTCGGCCCAGCGGATGCGATAAGTCCGGCAGCAGACCCGTCGCCCTGGTAGGCGCCGAGCACGTGCCGACCGCTGGGGAGCATGGTGATCACAATCTCGGCGTCGGCCACCGCGGCCGCCGCCGACTCAGCGACGGTGACCCCGTTCGCGGTCGCCTCCAGAAGAGCGGCGGGCACCAGGTCGTAGCCGATGACGGTGTGACCGGCCGCGACCAAGTTGGCGGCCATCGGGCCGCCCATGTGGCCCAGGCCGATGAAGGCGATTCGGTTGCTCATCTGTTTTCCTTCTTCAGGGTGTGGTGGTCAGGACCATCGTCAAACGGTGCGTCGGGCAGGTCAGTGGGCATCCGCCAGGGTACGCCCGATGATGAGGCGCATGATCTCGTTGCTGCCCTCGAGGATCTGGTGCACGCGCAGGTCGCGCACGACCTTTTCGACGCCGTATTCGCTGAGGTAACCGTAGCCGCCGTGCAGTTGGATGGCGCGGTTCGCCACCGAGAATCCGGCGTCGGTGGCGACGCGTTTGGCCATCGCGCAGAGTTTCACGCGGTCGGGGGCGCCGCGGTCCAGGGCATCCGCTGCCCGCCAGATCATGGTGCGGGCGGTTTCGAGCTCGGTGTCCATGTCGGCGAGTTCGAACAAGAGGGCTTGCTGGTCGATCAGCGGTTTGCCGAAGGCTTTGCGTTCTTTGAGGTAGGCCACGGTCTGGTCGAGCGCCCACTGGGCGCCGCCGAGGGAGCAGGCGCCCATGTTGATGCGGCCCCCGTTGAGTCCCTTCATGGCGATGCCGAAGCCGTCGCCCTCGGCGCCGAGCAGGTTGCCCACCGGCACGCGCACGTTGTCGAAGATCACCTGGGCGGTGGGCATGGCGTTCCAGCCCATCTTCTTCTCGTTCGGGCCGAAGGAGAGCCCGGGCGTTTCGGCCGGTACCACGAACGCGGAGATGCCCTGGTTGCCGGTGTCGCTCGTTCGCGCCATGACGACATAGACGCTCGAGGATCCCGCTCCGGAGATGAACTGTTTCACGCCGTTGAGCACGTAGCCATCGCCGTCGCGCACGGCCTTGGTGCGGAGCGCACCCGCGTCGGAGCCGGCATCCGGTTCGGTGAGGCAATAACTGCCGAGTGACGTCATGGCGGCCAGGCTGGGAACCCATTTTTTGCGCTGTTCCGTGTTGCCGAAACTGTCGATCATCCAGGCGACCATGTTGTGAATGGAGATGTAAGCGGCGATGGTGGGGTCGCCCTTGGCGAGTTCCTCGAAGATGTGCGCGGCATCGCTGCGGGTGAGGCCCGAGCCGCCCACATCTTCTTTCACGTAGATGCCGCCCATGCCCAGGCTGCCGGCCTCCTCGAGCACGTCGATCGGAAAATGTTTGGTCTGGTCCCACTCCACGGCGTGCGGGGCGAGCGCGGAGGTCGCGAAATCGCGCACCATTGCCACCAGGTCGCGTTGGTCATCGCTCAGCTGGAACATGCTCTGAACCTGCTTCCCTTGCGACGCTCTCTGTGCGCGACGCGGTAGTTGATCGACGCTGTAGTCGTCTCCGGCCAAGATACTAGGAAGCCCTAGTAATTGCTAGGGCTTCCTAGTATTTTTTGTTGTGGGCCATTTCGGCGCCGCGCTGGCGCGTGAGAACATAGCCGTGGGCATCCGCTCGCCAGTCAGGAGGACCGATGTCGTCAATACCCCCGTTGCAGACCGATCCCATCATCGAGGCGCGCCGCCACTGGGTCGAGCACGGCTGGGAAGACGCAGCCGACGGGATGGCCGCGGTCACCTCGATCATGCGCACCCAGCAGATCATGCTCGCCCGCATCGATACGGTTCTCAAACCGCTCAGCCTCACCTTTGCCCGCTATGAATTGCTCGCGCTGCTGAGTTTCACCCGCAGCAAGGCGCTGCCGATGGCCAAGGCCAGCGCGAGACTGCAAGTGCATCCCACCAGCGTGACCAACACGGTCGACCGGCTTGAAACGGCCGGACTCGTGCGCCGGGTGGCGCACCCGACCGATGGGCGAGCCACGCTGATCGAGCTCACGCCGCTGGGCCAGACCAGCGTGCTCGCCGCCACCGACGAGCTCAACGCTCGAGTGTTCACGCAGCCGGGCCTGGGTGCCGGTGAGGTTCAGAACCTGATCAGCGTGCTGACCGGTTTTCGCCGTGACGCCGGCGATTTCGTGGACCCCGACGTGGATGGTCACCTGCGGGACTGAACTTGTCACTTGAGAGCCTGCGTGTTTGAACAACTATGTTGACAGGACCGTAGGTCGACGGATCGCCTTCGACCGACATAGGAGCCAGCGTGGTTACCAGCATCTTCGTCAACCTCTCCACGAGTGACCTGGACCGGTCGACGACTTTTTTCGAGGCCCTCGGCTGGCACATCAACCCGGTGTTCACCGATGAGAATGCCGCCTGCATCGTGATCGAGGAGAACCTCTACCTCATGGTGCTCACCCGGGACTTCTTCGCCACTTTCACCGACAAGCCCATCGCCGATCCTCGTACGTCTGTGATGACGCTGACCGCTCGCACCGAAACGGCCGGACCCAATGTGGGCCCGGCCGCTACCTTCGCCGTTCAGGTTTAGAGGGAGGCGTCCAAGAGGCGCGGGGTAGCAGCATCCGTCATACCGGCCGTGATCGGGGAGGGCTTGAAGCCCTTCACGACCAGGTAGACGCCCAGCAAGAACTCCCACAGAGCGATCGGAATGACGGTGAGGCCGGACCAGGTCGACTGGGTCGGCATCACGAGCGGATGCCGCCGCTGGCGCCGCGTAGCCCTCGTCGTTCCCGTCTTACCCTGAGTAGGATCGTCGTACTGTCCGCTACACGAGCAAGGGAACTCATGGCCACCGGTGAGACGCAAATCGACAACGGTATTTTTCGCGTGACCAAGTGGACGATTGAACCCGGCGATGCCATTCCCATGCACGTGCACGAATACGAATATGTGGTCGTGCCCCTCGTGAGCGAAACCATGCACGTGATCAACGCCGACGGCTCAGAGATCGTCGCGGAAATTCGCAACGGTCAGAGCTACACGCGGCCACCCGGTGCCGAACACACCGTCGAGAACCGCGGCGCGCGCACCATCGAATTCGTCGAGTGTGAAAAACTCGCCTGACACAGCACCTACTCGGCTTGGTATTCAATCTGGTCCTGCAAGGCCAGCACATCGTCCTGGAACGCCAGGTAGAGGTTGGCAATGGTGGCGGTGCTGCTGATCGACGCGCCCAGAGACTCCTCACATTTGCGTAGCCGGTACCGAACCGTATTGGCGTGCACGTACAGGTGCCGAGCGCTTCGTCCGACATCCTGCTCCAAGGCCAGATAAACGATCAGGGTTTCAACCAGGTCGCTGTCCAGGTTGAGGGTCGCGACAAACTTGCGCAGTTTGTCCTCCAGCTGAGGTGCTTCGCGCCGTGCCAGCAGCCAACTGGCCAGGTCGACTTCGTCTAGTCGCACCACGGTGCGCTGCGCGCCGGGGTGACGGCCCGCCTGGGTGGCGCGGCGTCGCGCTATCTCCAGCGCCGTCTCGGCCTCGCGGAACGCCATCGGGGTGCTGGCCAGTTCGCTGAACGGCTCCGAGGTGCCGACGACGAGTTCGGTTCCGGCCAGGGTCAGCCAATCCACCAGCACGGCAGAGTCAGCGACCAGGGCATGAATGCTCGCCATCGTGCGGGAACCCCCGCCATTCTCATCCAGGAGCAGGCCCAGGCCGCCTAGGGCAGCTTCTTGCAGCAGTCCCTCGATCAGGTGCTTACCGGCAGGATCTCCGGACAGCGTGGAGATGGCGACAGCGCGCAGCGGCTCGTAAGCGGTGAAGCGGAACGGATTCATGCGATTCCAGTAGCGATGTTCGCGGGAGGGCGAGATTCCGTCTTGCAGGGCAACCAGCAGTTGTGCGTTTTCGTAGAGCTCGCGGGAGAGCCCAATCTGGGTGATCCCGTTGATGGCGCCGAGGAGGCGCTGAGTTGTTTGCAGCAGCACATCGCCGAGGTCATTCAGCATCGTGGAATTCCGACTGGCGAGCACGAGCCGGTAGGTCTTTCCGCGCAGGATGAGGGACTTTCCGATCGCATCCCACCGCCCAACGGTAAACCGTTCCTGAGCACCCCCGGATCGCTGCATTTCGGTCCACATGAGGCGGATGGGTCCTTCGCCGGCTGAAGCGACAACGCGACCGGAGTCTTCGTAGAGCACCGCCGATCCGCGGCAGGAGGAGGCCAGCTTGGCGATGAGCGCATCGATCGGCTGGTCGGCTGACATGCTCTGCAGAAGTTCATTCATGAACCAGGCCGCGCGTTTGAGCAGGTAGGCGTCAGCCGACAGTTTGGACTGGTTGACGAAGTTTTCGATGGCATAAAACGGAACGTCGGCGGCCACGGTGTACAGCGGAAATTTCTCCGATCGTGCCGCCGCAACCAGCGCCGTCGGAACCTCCTCGAAGTGCACGCCGACACCGAAGAACATCGCGGTGGTCTGCGCGGCTCGCATGTCCGTGATCAACGCCAGCGCCTGAGCGTCATCTCTTTCGTGGCCGATGAACAGGAGCCCGGTCGTCAGCATGATCGTCCTCGGCTCGACCCAGCGCCCCGGGTCGCCGAGTTCGCTCGTTCGTGCGGCCAGGACGATGCCGTGCGGATCGCCAGCGACCACCGATGTCAGACCCAAGGCCTTCTCGTTGACGACATCCCCGAGTGTTAAAGACAAGGAAACTCCCGATTTCAGGCGGCTCATCGTGTAAACATCCTGTTTCCTGGCGGCGGAAACGGGCGAAAGTCGCGCGTGTTTTGGAGTTTATCCAAAAAACGACGATCAGCGTTGCACACTATCCAGTGACAGGGTCGGAGGCCGTACGCATACTTGACCACAACCTGAACAGTCCGGAGGACACCCCATGTCGCAAGTCCGAGTCGCCGTTGATGTCGGCGGTACTTTTACCGACGTTTGTATTTTTGACGAGGAATCGCACAAAATCCGGGTCACCAAAGTTCCGTCGACGCCGCATGACCCTCTCGTCGCGGTCATGAACGGTGTGGCCCGCGCGAATATCGACCTCGAAGATGTCACGCTCTTCTCGCACGGCACGACCGTGGCCACGAATGCGTTGATCACCCGTAACTTTCCGCCGGCAGCGATGGTGACGACCCGAGGGTTTCGGGACGTCATTGAAATTCGTGACGGAACCAAGGACGACCTGTGGGACGCGTACAAGGATGTCTCCGGACCGTACATTCGCCGACGCGATCGCTTTGAAGTCACTGAGCGCATCGACTACGCGGGCAACACGGTCATGCCCCTCGACGAAGCGGATGCCCGCCGGGTCGCGCAGCTCCTGCGCAAGCGCAACGTCAACACCGTCGCCGTGTGCTTCATGAATTCCTACGCGAATCCGCAGAACGAAATTCGCATGCGGGAAATCCTCGAGGAAGAACTGCCCAACGCGACGGTATCAACCTCGGCCGAAATTCTTCCCGAAATTTTCGAACACGACCGGTTCAACACGACCGTCGCCAACGCCGTTCTCGCTCCGCTGGTGTCTGGGTACGTCAACCGTCTTTCCGACCAGCTCAAGGCCGGCGGCTACAAGGGAGACCTGCTGGTGCTGCACTCGGGCGGAGGGTCGATGACGCCCCGAATGGTCGAGCGCTATCCGGTTCGCCTGGCAGCGTCGGGGATCGCGGCTGGCGCGATCGCAGCCAAGCATGTCGCCCAGCAGTGCGGTTACGAAAACGCGGTGGGCCTCGACATGGGCGGAACCTCCACGGACATCGCGTTGGTCAGCGGAGGCGAACTGCGCATCACCAAGGAATGGCAGGTTGAATACGGGCACCCGATCATCTTTCCCAGCATTGATGTGCTGACGATTGGGGCCGGTGGTGGCTCGCTCGCCTATATCGACATTGCCGGATCCCTGCGGAACGGTCCCCAGTCCGCTGGCGCCGATCCCGGCCCGGCGTGCTACGACACCGGCGGCGACCAGCCGACGAACTCCGACGCCAACGTGGTGCTGAACCGTCTGGGCACGTCGCTCGCGGGAGGCGCGAAGAATCTGAACAAGGCACTCGCGACCGAGGCGATCAAGAAGGTCATCGGAGACCCGCTCAACATGCCGATCGCTGAAGCCGCCCATGCGGTAATCCAGGTTGCCAACGCCAACATGGCCGATGCTGTGCGCTTGGTTTCCATCCGCCGAGGGCACGACCCCCGCGACTTCGCGCTCGTCGCCTTTGGCGGAGCAGGCGCCCTGCACGGGGCAGAGGTGGCTCGTGAATTGAACATACCAACGGTCATCATCCCGCCGAACCCGGGCGTCGCATCCGCTCTGGGCTGTTTGCTCGTGGATATTCGTCACGACCTGTCCAGCATGTTCACCGGAATTGCAGCGGATGCCGACACCGAAGCGCTCGAGGGTATGTACGTCTCGCTCGAGTCCGAAGCGATGGCCCGCTTGCGTCAGGAACGCGTTGCGGACGAGAACGCCCTGCTGCAGCGGCAGATCTCCATGCGCTACCTGGGCCAGTGGCGTTCACTTTCGGTCAGCATCGGCTCGGGGGTGGGCGCCCTCGCCGAGGCGGTCGAAACGTTCCACGAACAGCACGAGCGTGAGTTCGCATTCAGCCAGAAAGATCAGCCGGTCGAGGTCTACCAGCTGCACCTGACTGCCATAGGAAAAACTCCAAAGCCGTCCTTCAAGCCGGCCGTGGAACTTAACGCAGATCCCGGAAGTCCGCGCGAAATTCGCCCCGTGTACTTCGGAGAACTGGGCTGGGTGGACACCCCGGTGTTCGATCGAGACGATATGCCGGCCGGCGCCATGTTCAGCGGCCCCGCCGTCATCGACCAGTTCGACTCCACCACCGTTATTCCGCCGAATACGACCGCAGTTATAGACGAGTGGATGAATATTCTCATCCACCTGGAGGAGATCTAAATGTCTGGAACGATCGCGGTACCGCTCGCGCCCACCACCGCGCTGGATCCGGTGACCTTTGAGGTGCTCAAGAACGCCTTCGCCACCAGCGTCGACCTGATGAGCGAGCAGATTCTGCGTACCTGCTACTCCTTCGTGATCTACTCCCGGGATTTTTCATCGGCACTGTGTGATGCCGCTGGGAACACGGTGATGCAGGGCAGCGGGGATATCGCCGTGCACGTGGGCACCCTGCATTTTCAGTGCAAGGCCGTGCTTGAGGAGTTCGGGACCGATATCAATCCCGGTGACGTCTTCGCGATCAACGATCCGTATCGAGGCGGAACCCACTTCAACGACGTGAGCTTTATCCGCCCGATCTTCTCGGGTGGTGAGGTCATCGCTTTCGCCCAGAACAAGGGCCACTGGGCCGATATCGGCGGCAACGTGCCCGGATCATTCGACGTGAACGCTAAGGAGCACTTCGGTGAGGGGCTGCGAATCACTCCCGTACGCATCTGGAGCCGTGGTGTGTTCCTGCACGACGTCGCCCAGTTGCTCGTCTCAAACACCCGTGCACCGCGCCAGGCGATGGGCGATCTTCATGCCCAGTCCGAAGCGACGGCCGTGTGCGAACGGGAGATACTGCGTCTCGTCGACCGGTATTCCCAGGCCACAGTGCAGCACGCTATGCAGGAAACCCAGGACTATGTGGAACGCACCGTTCGCCGCCGCCTGGAGGGCCTGCCTCACGGGGTTTGGGAGACCACGGACTACATGGACAACGACCCGGGCAAGGAGGAAGGGCTGGTACCGATCAAAATCAAGCTGACCATCGATGCCAACGGCATTCACTACGACCTGGCCGGATCGGCCCCGGTCGTGGCGACGTTTTTGAACTCCGGTTACGGCACGACATTTTCGGCAATTTACGCCGGAACGAAAACGTTCTTTCCGGATGTCCCGTTGAACTCTGGCTTCTATGCAGCCGTCACGGCTGACATCGGCCCGGAGGGAACGGTCGTCAACGCGGGCTGGCCGAACGCCGTGACCGGCTTCTGCTCCGGACCGTACGAGAAACTCATGAACGGCATCTTCGAGATCTGGTCCAAGATCATGCCGGAGCGGGCCATGGCCTGCGCGTTCAACCTGGAGTATCTGCTCGTCGGCGGAAAGGACGGCCGAACCGAGGACAGCCCCTACTTCATGTGGTACGACTGGATGGCCGGCGGTTGGGGTGGCCGGGCCAGCAAGGACGGCAGCGGCGCAACGGCGCCGGTCTTCGGAGCCGGCCTCGCCGTTCAGCCGGTCGAGGGTCAGGAACGCCTCTCGCCGGTGCTGACCTCGATGCACCAGATCGGCATGGATTCGGGCGGCCCAGGACGCTTTCGCGGCGGTGTCGGCATTGAGAAGGGTGGCATGCTCACCGACGCTCAGAATGCGGTCATGAGCTATTGCTGCGACCGGGCACGCTCCATCACCTGGGGGATCGAGGGCGGGCTCCCGTCGATTCCGCACGGGGTCTGGCTGAACAAGGGCACCGAGGGCGAACGCTTCCTCGGCTCCAACTTTTCCTCCGTTCCGGTGCAATCCGGCGACTCGTTCGTGCGGCCGTCGGCCGGCGGAGGCGGCTACGGTGACCCACTCGAGCGCACCTATCTGGAGGTGCTCGACGATGTCATCGACGGCTACGTATCCGTCGGGCGAGCAGCCAAAGACTACGGCGTGGTCATTACGGCCGTCGATCCCGATTTGGACGCCTACGAGGTCGACGAAGCGGCGAGCGTGGAGCTTCGACACGACATCGCTGCGCACCGTCTCGGGTGGCTGGCCGAAGACCCAGCAACGGTGTCCGCCCGATACATCAGCGGCGACATCGACATGCTCGACGTCATCCGTCGCTACGGCGTCATTCTCGACTGGGGTACCGGCGAGCTCTTCGCTACGACGACTCGGGAGCACCGGGCGCTGATGGAACGCCGATCCTCGTCGCACTGGCCGATCGTGCAGGCCTAGCCGCCGTCGGGTGGCACTCGAGTACTAGTCCGTAAGCAATTTGTGCATTTGCACACGCATCGCACGATCTCTCTTGCATTTGCCTACTGGTCTGGATCCACAGGGCATTCACATACTTGCAGAAGGGCCATGAGTCACGGGCCCCGTCGGCAGAGACGACGACGGAGCTCATGACTTTTGCTGCACCTGGAATTTCGTATTTTGCAGGACCAATCACGAAACATTTTGCCAGCCGTCACCGGCCCTAATGGAGGTACCTAGTGAACGTGAATTTGACCGGCAGTAACAGCACTGTTGAGGCGACGGATGCCCTCTATCGCGAGGGCAACGACGACGATCAGATGACTAAAGGGTCACTGTCAATGGCATGGTACGGCGTCGCCAGTGCTATGTTCTTCGTCTATATCGGTGCCGCCCTGGCCATGGCCTACGGCACCAAAGACGCACTGATTGGACTGGCGCTCACCATCGTGGCGTACGGCCTGATCAACCGCGTCCTTGCGAAGTACGCCATCAATAACCGCACCACGGTCGCGCTCTTCTCCCGCACAATCCTCGGCACTGCGGGGTCAGCGATCGCGACCATCATCTTCGCTCTCGTCGCCATTTACTACGCCGTGTTCGAAGGCTCGATCGTCGCCTACGCCTTCCAGGTGGCATTCGGCGGTGAGATGTGGATGTGGTACCTGATTGTCGTGGCGTACTCCACACCGCTGATTCTCGGTGGTGCCCGCCGATTCCTCGACAAGCTCAACGGATGGCTCTTGCCGATCTACGTCGGCGGGCTCATCGCAGCCGTCGTATGGGCCGGTGTGCAGTACGGCTTCAGCAGCACCTGGCTCACCCAGCAGCCTGAATCGGGACTGGCCGTGACGATGGGTGGTCCGGGCTGGCTCGCCACCTTTGCCGCCTACATGGGTGTGTGGATCATGATGATGTTCACCATTGATTACGCCGCTCTCGGCAAGCGCCAGGATACGAAATTTCACCAGCGCTGGAGCTTCGGTTGGGCGTTCTACATTCTCGCCTACGGTTTCAGCGCCTGCGTCGGCATCTTTCTCACCTTCACCATCCCCGGACTTGAGGCGTCGGAGACGGGAATCGCCGGCGGCATCGTTTCAATGATGGGGATTCTGGGACTCATCGTCGTTTTCGTCTCCCAGACCCGCATCAATACCGCCAACTACTACCTGGGCGCTGCCAACCTCAAGTCCTTTGGCGAACGGGTCTTTCGGATCAAGCTGCCCAACCTGGTGTGGGTGCTGACCTCATCGGTGATCATCTTTCTCCTGATGCTCCTGCCCATCGTGAAGTACATCCTGCTGGCGTTGGCCTGGCAGGGCGTGCTGGTCACAGCCTGGGTCGCGATCGCCGTGACCCACATTCTGATCACCCGCGGACTCGGCCAGGAACACGGAATGCTTGACGACGTGCACTACCGCAAGTTCAACAACTCGGGACTCATCGCCTGGGTTATCGCGACCGTGACCGGCATCATCATGCTGCAGTTGGGCCTGCTCAACCCCGACCTGGCCGGTGTCGGCGCCACGTGGGGCCCCATCTTGACGGCCGTTGTGGCATCCGCTGTCTATGCCTTGCTGTGGAACACCACGACGGCCAAGTCCGCGCTGGTGACGACGGTCGCCTAGCAGCAGCACCGTCTGCTTGCGCTGCCGACCGGCGGGGGAACGCCCTTGGGCGTTCCCCCGCCGGTTTATTTTTCGCCCAGATCAACCAACCGCAGAGCGATGAGGCACGTCGCCTGGCCCTCGACGGAGCCCAGGTTCAGGCGCAGCAGGGTCTCGATCTTTCGCAGTCGGTAGTTCAGCGAGTTGCGGTGAATGAACAGGGCGCTGCAGGTCTTGGACGGCTGCGCGTCATTGTCGAGATAAGCGCGCAGAGTCTCGACCAACGGGCCGGCACGTTTCAGATCGTGTTCCCAGAGCGGTGCCAGAAACTTGCGTGCCGCTTCTTTCGCTCCGCGCCCAGCGGTGGCGGTGACGACGGCGCTGAGGCCCAGCTCCGGGGCGAGCTGGGGGCGGTCGATCCCTTGCACGAGCTGGAGTGCGTGCACAACAGACAGTCGAAGCTCAAACAGACTCAGTGTCGGCCCCTTCACAACCAGCGGTTGCCGGTCGTGAATGTGCAACAGCCGCTCGACGGCCTCGTCGAAGTCCATGCGTGGGTTCTGCGCAAAGGCGACCAATCGGTCGCCGAACTCGGTAACTCGAAGCGTCTGAAACTTCTCGTGCAGGGCAACTCGCAACTGCCAGGACGTCGACGCCAGCTCCCCACTCATATCCGCGACCAGAACGGATGTTGCCACTCGCGCATCCAGGCCGATGTCGACAAACGCTCGCCTCACGTCAAGGTGGGTAGCTTCCTCCCAGGACTCGCACGCGATCACAAAGTTCTTGATTTCGTGCTGACGGCTGGCATCGACGATCACGGACCTGTTGAGCTGCAGCGCGATGATGGAGGCGACCGGACCCAGGAGGGAGGCGAGCTGACTCTCGCTGTCCTTCTCTCTAATGGCCAGACGGCAGGGATTATTGAGACCCATCGGCAGGGGAATGCTCAGCACCCCCACTTGAGGCTTCGTCCTGATTCCGGTCGTCCAGGTTGCGAGCGCCGGATACTGGGCGATGACCGTGCCGTAGGCGTCGTACACGGCCAGGGGTGACTGGATCACGTTGAAGACGGTGGCCAGCAGGGTGACAACCTCGGCATCCTGGTTAGCCAGACGGGCGCACTCGTCGGCGAGGGTCCAGCCCCGATTGACCACGGCCAGACGCTCCGCTTGCATGAGGCTCTCGATGAAGCGATTCACCTGCAGCGGAGGAACCGCCGCTGGAACCTCCAGCAGCGGGACATCATGCTTGGTGCAGGCGCCGATGAGGCCGGGCGGCAGGGCACGATGGGCCATCCCGGTAGCGAAGACGATGGCCGAGACGGGCACCTCGGCGAGGCGTTCCACGAAAGCATCCCAGGTGCGTTCGTCGGAAAAGTTCATACCGATTCCGCTGGTGAGCAGGAGTGAGTGTGGATCCAGGAACGGTGTGGGATCCATGAGTTCGGTCGGTGCGCATCCGCTGAGCTCGGTGGCCAGGCGCAGTTCCGACGACGGCGTCTGCAACAAGAGCTGCAGGGATCGCTCCAGGAGCAGGTCGACCACGCGCATCTCGAGTTCCATTCTCTAGGCGGTTTGCACAAAGTTTTTCGCAAGCTTAGTGCAGATGCCTACTGGGCCGTGCTGTCTCGGGCCCGTAGCGTGGAGTTATGGACGACGTGAACAGCAACTCGAACATCACCCTGAATTCCGATATGGGGGAATCTCTCGGCATTCACAGCTTTGGCAATGACGAAGCTCTTATGCGGCTGGTCGACGTGGCGAACGTTGCGTGCGGCTTTCATTCCGGAGACCCGGACGCGATGGAAGCCACCGTTCGGCTCGCCAAGGAGCACGGCGTGCGCGTCGGAGCGCACCCTGGGCTGCCCGACCTGGTCGGCTTCGGACGGCGCGAGATGAAGCTCATGCCCTCCGAAGTGGAATCCATGATTCGATACCAGGTTGGCGCGCTCGTCGGTTTTCTGCACAAGTACGACCTGCCCCTCAACCACATCAAGCCGCACGGTTCCCTGTACGGAATGCTTGCCCGTGACGAAGCGCTCATGCAGGGAGCGGTCGCTGTCGCCCAGTCATACGGCGTGCCCATCTTCGGTTTGGCCGGAAGTGCCCATCAGGCGGTAGCCGAGCGGGAGGGCGTCGAATTCGTCGCCGAACTCTACGTGGACCTTGACTACAACGCCGAGGGAGGGCTGATCATTCAGCGGCGCCCCGAGAATACCGACCCACAGAAGGCAGCGGCCCGCGTGCGCCGGGTACTCGAGGACGGCAAGGTGCTCGCTAACGATGAAACGATCCTCGAAATCCCCTTCGGCTCCATTTGTATTCATTCGGACACCTCAAATTCACCGGCTGTTGCCCAGGCCGTGCGCGAGGCGCTCGGCCGGTAAATCCGCGCACCCCACCCCACCCCAGCCCGACGAAAGTGAACCCATGAGCCACCAGATCATCTCCCCCCTTCCCGGCATCTTCTACCGGAAGCCGGGCCCTGGCAAGGAACCCTACGTCAATGAAGGCGACACGGTCTCGGCCGGCCAGACCATTGGCCTCGTCGAGATCATGAAGCAATTCAGTGAGGTTCGCGCCGAATTCGACGGTGTCCTCGAAAAATTCGAACTTGAAGACTTCGGGGTCGTCAACCCCGGTGACGTTATCGCCATTACGTCTTGACTGCCTCCGGGGTGGCGCTGCGGCACCCTCCTTACCTTTGAACGTTTCCCTCGACTCACTGGAAGAGCCAATGAAGAAACTCCTCATCGCCAATCGCGGCGAAATTGCCGTTCGAATCATTCGCACCGCCCGAGAAATGGGCATCGTGACCGTTGCCGTCGTGAGCGAAGCTGACAAGACATCCCTAGCCGCTGATCTCGCGGATGAGGCGATCGTGGTCGGGCCGGCTCCCGCCGGCCTCAGCTATCTCAACCACGACGCCGTGCTCAAAGCAGCCCTCGACAGCGGCGCTGATGCCGTCCATCCCGGCTACGGCTTTCTATCGGAAAATGCTGAATTCGCTCGCAAGGTGATTGCTGCCGGGCTGACGTGGGTTGGCCCATCTCCGGAGTCGATCGAACTGATGGGTGACAAGTCTCGCGCACGCCGAGCCGCAATCGACGCCGGTGTGCCGACCCTTCCAGGCACGGAAACGGCGCTTCGCGACGATGACGACCTTGAAGCGATCGCGGCACGAATCGGTTACCCCCTCGTGGTCAAGGCCTCCGCTGGCGGCGGGGGGCGCGGCATCCGGTTGGTTGAAGACCCAGCACAGTTGCGCGGGACCGTCGAGATCGCGCAGGCCGAGGCGCTGGGCGCTTTCAACTCGGCTGACGTCTACTTCGAAAAATTTGTCACCAGGGCACGCCACGTCGAAGTGCAGATATTGGGGGACGGTGAGACCTTCGTGCATCTTGGAGACCGAGACTGCTCGATGCAGCGCCGGCAGCAGAAAATTCTTGAGGAAGCACCCGCGCCCGGGCTACCAGACGAGGTTCGCGAACGGATGCGAGACTCCTCGGTTGAGCTGGCGCGCAAGGCGAATTACGTCGGCGTGGGTACGGTGGAATTTCTTTATGATCCGTTCAGCCATGAGGTCGCCTTCATCGAGATGAACACCCGTATCCAGGTCGAACACACCATCACAGAGGCCATTACGGGCATGGACCTGGTTCGTGAACAACTGCGAATTGCCGCGGGGGAGAAGCTCGATATTACCCAAAGTGACGTGACGTTCTCTGGCCACGCGCTCGAATTCCGCATCAATGCGGAGGACCCAGACAACAACTTCATGCCCAGCCCCGGCCTCATCAAGACCATGAACCTGCCCGGGGGAGCCGGCGTGAGGGCCGATTTCGGCTTTATCTCCGGCAAGACCGTGGCTCCGTTCTACGACTCCCTCCTGGGCAAGATCATTGTCTGGGCGCCAACCCGTGAATTGGCCATCGCTCGGTCGGCGCGCGCCTTGGACGAAGCACACATTGACGGAGTCAAATCGACGATTGGGCTGCTCAGTTCCCTCGTGACGCTGCCCGATTTCGCGGACGTCAAACACCACACCAAGTACATCGAATCGTTTCTGGACTCAACGATTCCGGACTCAACGGGAGATGCCGAATGACGCAGCAGACCACAGCCCGATACACATGGGGCGGCGATGAGTTTCTCTTCATTGAAATCGCTGAGGGCATGTCGCTCGAAGCAAACTTCATCTCAAACAGCATCGCCAATGCTTTGGAAGCGCGCGAGCTCGCGGGGATCGTGGATATCTGCCCGGCCAACGCCTCGCTACTGGTGCGGTTCGACCCGGATATTCTGCCCTGGCAGGAGCTCGAAAACGTGGTGCACACGCTCGAGGACGAGGTGCGGGCCTCGACCGACAAGGTACTCGAAACACGCATCATCGAGATTCCGGTCTGGTATAACGACCCGTACACGAATGAAACCGGGGCCCGATTCCGTGAGGGTTATCACCAGCGGCCCGAGGGCAACGACCTCGACTATGCCGCCGAGGTCAATGGACTGGCCAATGCCGAGGAGTTCATCAAGCGGCATCACGAATCACCCTGGTTGGTTTCCATGGTGGGTTTTGTCGCCGGTCTCCCTTTTCTCTTCCAGCTAGCCCCGCGCGAGCAACAACTCGAGGTGCCCAAATATCTGAGCCCCCGTACGGACACGCCAGCGCTGACCGTGGGCTATGGCGGCTGCTTCAGCTGCATCTACTCGGTGCGCGGCGCCGGCGGCTACCAGATGTTCGGGATAGCGGCCGCTCCGATCTTTGACCCGTCCCAAACGTTGGGCGATTTCTCCGACTTTATGATTTTCTTCAAACCGGGGGACATCGTGAAATTCAAGCCAATCGACGAAACGGAGTATCGGCGCATCCGCGCCGAGGTCGGCGCCGGAACCTTCCGGTATCGCCAGGCACCAATCGCGTTCGACCTGGGTGAGGCCTTGACCGACCCCGACGGTTACAAGTCGTCACTCTTGGAGGCACTCAATGGCATTTGACATTCTCGAACCCGGCCTCTCCACCACCGTCCAAGACCAGGGACGAATCGGTTACTACCGGTTTGGCATCCCGCAGGGTGGTTCGATGGATCAGTATTCGGCCACCTTGGCCAACCGGCTCGTCGGCAATACGGCGCGCGAGGCAGTGCTTGAGTGCACCTATATCGGCCCCAAACTGATTTCCACGACCGATGCCATCATTGCCGTGACCGGTGCGCCGGTGGACGTCTTCGTCAATGGGGAACTCGTACCCGAATACGAACGACTCGAGCTTCTCGCCGGTAATGAACTGAAGTTCGGTGTGATCAAGGGCGGCACGAAGTATTTCATCGCCGTGCACGGCGGAATCGATGTTCCCGAAGTGCTCGGTTCGCGGTCGACCTATCCGATCGGAGCGATCGGTGGGGTTGACGGGCGTGCGCTCGCCGCGGGTGACCTCGTTCCGGTCGGCGCAGCGATCGACAACGGCTTGCCCGCGCTGCAGTTCATTGAAATCAAGGACCGTCCGGCCTTCTCCAAGGACGTGACTGTGCGGGTTATGCTCGGACTGTACGACCACCTGCTCTCTCACACGGGACTGGACAGCTTGCTAAATAGCGAATGGGTGCTCACTCCGGTGGCCGACCGCATGGGTCTTCGCTACAGCGGACCCGGTGTGGAATGGAAGGACCGCGAACAACCGTTTGGTGCCGGTCAGGACCCGTCCAACATCGTTGACGCCGGGTACGCCGTCGGCTCCATCCAGATTCCCGGAGGCACCCAGCCCATCATTCTGCATCGGGACGCCGTCTCCGGCGGGGGCTACGCCATGGTCGCCACGGTTATCTCCGCGGACATGGACCTGGTGGCCCGCTGTTCTCCAGGCACGAAGACCCACTTTGTGGCCGTGACGATGGAGCAGGCGCTCGCTGCACGGGCGGCAAACACTGTCCGGGCTGCCAGGATCTGGTCCTAGCGGCCCACCGTGAGCTGGGCGCCGGCTGGGTAGCTGGGGGCATGCTCGATCGTGCGCCCGGTTGCGGAACCGGCGCCCGCCCAGGTTCGGCGCGACTTCTGAGGCGATGCCTGCTCGATTAGGCTGACCCCCTGAGCAATTCAGAGGCCAATCCCGACGAGATGCTGTGCGAGTCCGCCGCTCCCAGCGGCAGCGTCGAGATCCTGGCACCACGCGACGTTCCCCTCGGCGGGCTGCGCGCCATGAACGTGCGGCGCACCCTTCCCCAGCGCCAACGTTCCCTGATCGGCGCGTGGTGTTTTCTCGACCATTACGGTCCCGACCCGGGTCAGCGAGATGGGTGGAATGCGCGTGCCGCGGCATCCGCATACCGGCTTGCAGACCGTCAGCTGGTGGTTCACCGGAGAAATCGAGCATCGCGATTCGGTCGGCTTTCACGCAATCGTTCGCCCCGGAGAACTCAATCTGATGACGGCCGGCCGCGGGATCAGCCACTCCGAGTTCTCCACCCCCGACACCACCGTTTTGCACGGTGCCCAATTGTGGGTGGCGCTGCCCAAGGGCGCCCGCCAGATGGAGCCCACCCTCGAGCATTTTCGCCCCGAACCCGCGCACGGCGAGGGCTGGACCATGCGGGTCTTCCTCGGTTCACTGGGCGGCAGCACGTCGCCGGTCGTCACGCACACTCCGCTGCTCGGGGCCGAGATTCTGCTCCAAGCGGATGCCCGCCTCACCCTGCAGACCGACCCGTCGTTTGAGCACGGTGTGCTCGTTGACATGGGAGAGCTCACCGTCGACGGCACTCCGGTAGCGAAGGACCACCTCGTGTACGCCGGCGTCGGTCGGTCGACACTGACGCTGGTCGCTGGCGCCGAGCCTGTGCGCGTTCTGCTCATTGGCGGCGCGCCCCTGGGCGAGCAGATTCTGATGTGGTGGAACTTCGTGGGTCGCAGCCACGAGGAGATCGTCGCCTACCGCGCCCAGTGGCAGACGGAGATCAGCGCTGCTGACGGCGCGGTCGTCGGTCCTGATTGTGGTGGGGCCGCCGAGCCGCGCTTTGGCAGTTTTCCCGCCGGACAACCCGACCCGATTCCGGCCCCGCCTCTTCCCACGGTGCGCCTGCGCCCGCGCGGCTAGCCGGATCGGCCCCCAATACCACCATGCTAGAAGCGGATGCCGCAGCCCCGGCCCTGTGAGTGGACGCACGGTCCTGCGGAGGGGAAACCTCGCATGTCTGCATTGATCTGGTTGCGCTCATCTGGTTGCGCTCATCTGGTTGCGCTCATCCGGGTGCGGTCTCGACGTCGGCGTTACTTCTTCCAGTTGGGTTTCTCGGCGGGGATGGCGGCACGGTTCTGTCCGGTGGGGCGCCAGGTTTGGGTGGGGTCGAACAGGAGCGGGCCGCGTATCCAGGGTCGGCCGTCTCGCATGTCGATGTCCCAGCCGGAGGTGTCGATGCTGGAGTGGCTGGCGTTGCAGAGAAGGACTGCGTTGTCGATATCGGTCGGGCCGCCTTTCTGCCAGGGGACGACGTGGTGCGCCTGTGCGAGGTGGGGTGGCACGGTGCAGCCGGGGATGACGCAGCCGCCATCGCGGGCGGCGAGGGCTCGGCGCTGTTGGGCGCTGAAGAATCGGTTGCTGGTGCCCAAGTGCAGGATCGTGCCGGTGTGGCCGAACAGGATGGGTTGGTAGCCGCCGGCGCAGATGAGTTCGTCGACTTGGTTGGGGGTGAGGGGGCCGTCGATGCCGTCGATCCAGCCGGCGCCGCGGCCGTCGAGGAGGTCGTTGATGTTGATGTGCACGAGCACGGTCGGGGCGGCTCCGCCCATGGTGGGGGTGTCGGGGTGCCGGGCGGCGGCTTCGAACACGGCGCGGAGGATGCTGGCTTGTTTTTCGCTGCGGGAGCGGGTGTCGTCGGGGTGCTGCGGGCACGGACCGTGCGGGTCGGGGCTGAACTCGTCGGGACTGTGCGGGTCGGGGCTGAACTCGTCGGGACTGTGCGGGTCGGGGCTGTGCGGGTCGGGGCTGTGCGGGTCGGGTGGGTCGGCGCCGAGCGTGTCGCTGGCCTCCATTTTCGCACCCGCCTCGCCCGCCTGGCCAATTTCGGTGGCTTGGCCCGCCGCGGTGGCGTTCCGCGCCTCGCCGGTCGCTTCTTGTGCCGCTTCGTTGTCGTCTGCGTGGGCGAGGTCGGTCTCCCGGAACGCGACCCGGGCACGTGGAGGGGCGTCGGAGACTCGGGCCGTGCCGGACGTCGTGCCGGACGTCGGGGTTTCGGGGGCTCCGGGAACCGGGTTGGCCGCGGCGGCGGACAGGTACGCATCACTCAGTTGACCGGCACAGACGTTGCCGATGATGGCGCGGTCGAGGGTGGTGAACCAGCCGTTGAGGCTGTAGCCGCCGTTGCTGAGAGTGCCGAAGGTGAGCCAGCTGCGCCGCTCCGGCGCAGTCTCGCCGGGCGCAGTGCCGTCGGGGGCGAGGCGAGCTTTCCACTGGATGCCCTGCTGCCGCAGCAACTCCGGCGCAAACGCTATGCCGGCACCGGGCAGCCCCTCCGTTTCGGGAGTGATCGCCCCGGAGCCGCTGGCCACCAGAGAGCGTTCGACCCGGTCGAGGTCGGAGGCCAGCACCTCGGAGCGTAGGCCGTCGAGTACCTGCATGATCACCCGGGCCTGTTCCAGGCCGAGCTCCCCGCCCTGCAGGGCCTTCCCGAGCACCGGGTAGGTGGGGGCCAGCGGGCGGCCGAGCAGCATCCGCTGGCCCGCTTTCTCGCCGAGCACGACCCGCTGACGTACTTCGCTGCGAGAGAGGCGGGCGAGGGTGCAGACCAGTTCGACGCCGCTGCGGCAGCCGAGCCGACGGGCCAGCGTCGGCGCGGCCAGAGTCGCCGCCGCACCCGCCACGCTCGGAGTGGCCGCAGCACCCTCCGGTGCCACGGAGTCCGGTGCCACGGCCTGCGCTTCAGCATCGCTCTCAGCTGCACTCCGGTCGGCACTCTGGGCAGACGACGCCTGGGCAACCGCAGTCTCGGCGGCGCTCTTTGCGGCGGCAGCATCGAAATATTCGGAACGGCGCAGCACATCGGTCGTGGAGAGCACCCGGGCTCCGTCGACGACCCGGCCCACACTCTCCACCGCCAGCAGCAGGGTCAGTGATTCTTCATCGCCCAGCAACCCGAACGACACCCCGCCCAACGCCGCCAACAACGCATCCCGAGCCTGCTCCACCGCCGCAACGACGGGGTTCGAACCGGCCTAACTCGGGTTTTCCATGAACATGGGCGCCATTGCCTCCTTGACACCCATTCTACCGCCAATCGAACACAAAAGCGAGAGAACCTCAAAAATAATCCCCGCGAGAAATTGGGCCGCCGGATCCGAATTTATCGACGCTGGTACCACTGCTAAGGCACAAGACTTGATAGCAGCTCGTATTTCATCGCCGCAGCGATTTAGTTCCGACGTGGTGGTGTAGAAGTAATGAGCGATTTCTCGTCACAAATACGTACCGAAAGTTCGCGCATGTCCCACGTCACCGCCCATCAGCATTGCTGCCGTTCCGCGTCGCCGATGCCCGAGTGCGATGTTCGACCGCGGCGGTCGACTTTGCTGAGTTGACTCGTGGCCAACCCGCCGGAACTCCGACGACTCGGCTCAGCCTGCACTCATACCCGGCCAGTACGACAAGCTCAATGTCAGCTCGGAGGACTCCGCACCTCACTAGCCGTCGCGCACGTCCTGCAGAAAGTTTCGTACGTGCTCGCCCAGCGCTTCGATGCGCTGCTGCCGTGCGGCCTCAACGTCGAAGCCGATGTAGGCGACCGAGGGAAGCTTGCGAACGTTCACCGAACACTCGAAATTGGCACAGGCCAGAATGCCGATGGTGTCGCCGTTTCGCCCGGCCTGCCCCGCGCGTTTGGTACTGAAGAACGCCACATCATTGGGCAGCTGCACGTCATTGCACCACGAGCACTGCGGTCGCGTAGTCATCTTTCCCCTGCGCTCGCGCAGCAGTAGCCCGACCGGGTCGTCATCGAGCAGGGCGATGATGTAGCCGATGCCGGGAGCCTTGGGGTCACGCCAGCCGAGATAGTCGAGCTTGTCCCAGGCGAGCGTTGCCAGGTTCGACGGCAGGGTCACCGCCTTGCGCTCACTCAAGGAAGCGTTGATGAACGCGGCCCGGATATCCGTTTCGGTGAGCGGGAGCATGTGAAGCCTTGTCTGTCGGGTGCGCGTTTGGGCAGTTTGTCCAGACTACGCTTGCGGTCGCCACGCGTGCAGCGGTGACTCGAGTCAAGGGCCGCTGACCAGCGTGACGACGAGGATCAGGCATTGGATCAGGGCGAAACCCCAGACGGCGGAAACGAAGGCCCACCAGAAGTGACGGTTGCGTACCGCGAAAACCGCACCGCTCAGGCCCAAAACGATGGGAACCACAAAAAGCCAGAGGGGTCTGTTGGCTCCCGATTCGGTCCAGTCCGGTATGAGTGCCACGACGATGAGCGCCAAAACCATGAGCGACCAGGTGACAACGGGCCGGTTGGTCTCATTCGAATTGCGGCCGGATGTTTGGGCGGTGGACATAATGCGAATTCTCCCGTCTTAAGCGAACGGATTACACAGACAATAGGTGAAGTAGGTGCTGACGGCAGCGGCCATAACACGCTCTCCGGACGTCATACGATAAATGTTATTGCGAATGTCGAGAACAATTTGGCGGTCACACGAGCAAGCGAAATAGCCGCGTGCAGCGTAGCAATAGTCATGGGTCTGGCAGATGGAGTCGAGCACGTCAACAGCGTTACCGCCACCGTGGCCCGGACCGCACCAATTGCCCCAGATCGGAACGCTCAGCATGGTGGTCATTTGGTTCTCGCCCGCTCCGCGTTGCGAGACCGCGAGCTGATTGATCAGGCTACCGATCTCACGAGTGGCAGCGGATGCCCCGGCTTCTTCTGCAGCAGCCATGTCGAAGTACGTGGACTCGTCTGCGGCCGTGCGCATGTACTGCAGGGCCAGATTGAGCTGCTCGTCGAATTGGCTCCTGAGCGCGTCGTTGTCTGCCGTTCCATCCCCGGGGGAAGGCAAGGCGTGCGACGGTGGCCCCGGCGGTAAAGCCTGTGCTGTGGGAGACGACGAAAAGCCCAGTATTGCTACCAGGGCCAGGGCCAGTGCCAGCCATGCCCAGACTGGTCGGACAGCGCGCCCTTTAGCTAAACCAATCACGATTGAACCCCCCAATGTTTCACGTACCCTATTCACCTAGCTATGTATTCGCATATCACGTTAGGCCTAACCCTCAAATGGGTCAAGGATTGGCACGGGAATTCGGTATGGTTTATCGGCGAGATTCGCGTAATTCCTTCTGAAAGCAATTAAAAGACTAACGGAATCTTGTCCCTAACGGATGTGCCTGCGTCGCTCCCGCGGTCGATCGAGAGCGATTTGTCGTTCGAGAGTACGCTGTGCCGCATGAAAGCCGCCGTGTACCGCCATTACGGACCCCCGAGCTTCGTGCACGTCGAGGAGGCGTCGCCTCCGGTGCCGAATGCAGGAGACCTGCTCGTGCGGGTCTTTGCCAGCACGGTCAATCGCACGGACTGCGGGTTTCTCAGCGGCAAGCCCCTCGTGGTGCGGCTGTTCAGTGGACTGCGAGTGCCCAGGGCGACGATTCTGGGCTGCGAATTCGCTGGCGAGATCATGGGCGTCGGTGCCGGCGTCAGCGCATTCGCAGTCGGTCAGCGGGTGTTCGGCTACAACGGCGTGAAATTCGGCGGCCATGCCGAGTATCTGACCATCGCCGAGACCGGGCTCGTTGCAGAGATCCCGGCCGGGACATCGTATGAGCAGGCAGCGCCGATCATCGAGGGCGCCCACTACGCGCTCAACATGATTCGGGCGGCCCGGGTCGCGGCCGGGCAGAATGTGCTGGTCAACGGCGGTACGGGAGGTATCGGGTCGGCCGCCGTGCAACTTCTGGTGCAACTCGGCGCCCGTGTCACGGCGGTCTGTGCCACCGCCCATGTGGCCCGGGTGGAATCGCTCGGCGCCGAACGAGTCGTGGATTACCGCCGGGAGGACTTCACCGGCCTCGACAATGAATTCAACGTGGTGCTCGATGCTGTCGGCAAGAGCTCCTTCGGACGGTGCCGGAGCCTTCTTGTTCCGGGCGGAATCTATGTTTCATCGGAGCTCGGCACCCTGTGGCAGAACCCGGTTCTGGCGCTCATAACGCCCCTGCTGCGCCGGAAGCGAGTGCTGTTTCCCATTCCCCGGGACACGCGCGAGGACGCCCTATTTCTGCGGGGGCTGGTCGCCTCGGGTGAATTTCGGCCGGTGATCGATCGAAGCTACCCGCTCGAGCAGATTCGTGAAGCCTACGAGTACGTGGCGGCCGGCCAAAAGATCGGTAACGTCGTCATTCGCATGCGCGAGGAGTGACCGCAGCAGTAGTTCCGACGGCCTGACGCTCGCGGAACGCGATCATGTTCATGCGGTTACCGCAGCGCACGCTGCAGAAACGTTTGGACCCGTTGCGGGAGAGGTCGAGAACCAGGCCGGTGCAGTCATCCGCTTCGCAGATTCGCAGGCGCCGCATTTCGTCGCTGCGAATCACGTCGATCAGTGCCAGGGCAGCCTCCACGCGCATCCGCTCGCCGAGGGGTGCCTCGGGCACCGTCGCGTGCAGGTGCCAGTCCGACACGTCGTGGCGGGCGAGCTGGGGGAGGGCCCTGGCCTCGCGCAGGATGCGGTTGACCTCGGTGACCGCATCATCGCGGTCGAGGGTCCAGACCCGGCGAAGCAGCGCGCGGGTCTGCCGCACGTCGAGCAGTTCGGCATCGTTGCCGTCGATGCGGCCGGTGAACGGAATCGGCGCGAGCAGCGCGGCGAGGTCGGCAACCGTTTCGAGTTCGTCACGGCCACTGCGCGAAGCGCCCGGATCGGTGTCGCCCAGCAGAACCATAAATTCGAGAGCCTCCTCGGTGTCAGGGGCAAAATGCAAGTTGACTCCTTAACAAATCGGTTCTACTGTCAGTGGCGTAGGCCAGTTTAGACCATGACGGGCCCCTGTCGTCCGAAGGAGAAGCATGAAGATCTCGTCCCTGCCGGGAGGCCTGATCGTCGCTGCCCTTGCCGCCATCTCGTTTGGAACATCGGGCGCTCTGGTCAAGCCGATGCTCGAGGCTGGCTGGTCACCGACGGCGGCAGTGACAGCCCGTGCGTTGACCGCCGGGCTCGTGCTGCTGCCGCTCGCGCTGTATTCGCTGCGCGGGCGTTGGGCTGCCCTGTGGCTGGGCCGCTGGCGGGTGCTCGGAATGGGCATCGTCGGTGTCGCGTGCACGCAACTGGCCTATTTTGCCGCGCTGCAGACCATTCCGGTCACGACCGCGCTGCTCATTGAATTTCTCGCACCGCTGATTCTGGTCGGCTTTGTCTGGGTGACGACCAAGCGGATGCCGCGCCGCACGGTTTTGCTCGGCTCGGCTCTCGCCGTAGGCGGGCTGCTGCTCGTGATCGGGCCCGGCGCCATTCGGGCCGTCGATCCGGTGGGAGTGCTGTTCGCCTTCGGCGCGGCCATCGCCTGCGCCGTGTTCTTCGTGGTGGCCGCCCGCCCGGCCCAAGGCTTGCCGCCGATCGCGCTGGCGGCGTTCGGGCTGCTGGTCGGGGGTGGTGTGCTGGGTTTGCTCGGCCTGACCGGTCTGCTCCCGTTCACCGCATCGCTTCGTGACCTGTCCCTGCTCGGCACGGTCGTGCCGTGGTGGGTGCCGCTGCTCGCCCTGGCGACTATCAGCACCGCGATCGCCTATGCGGCCGGCATCACGGCGGCGGGAATTCTCGGGTCGAGGCTCGCCTCGTTCGTGGGCCTGCTCGAGGTTATCTTCGCGTCGCTCTTCGCCTGGCTGCTGCTGGGCGAGGTGCTGACGCCGCTGCAGCTGCTCGGTGGGGTCCTGATTCTGGGTGGCATCGCAGCCGTGGGGGAGGAACGCGTCGAGCTGGCCGCCGAGGCGCTGCCGCCCGACGAGCCGGAACTGCCGCACGCGCACGGGGACGCGCATAGCGACGAGGCCGCCGCCTCCGATGCGGCGAAAGCCGACGCATCCGCTTAGGCGATCAGCACCGGGGCCGGATCGTCGATGGTCGGCGGGTTCAGCACGACCTCGAGGGCGTCGGCACGGCCGAGCGAACCGGGATAGTTGTAGCGGGCAAAGCGCCCGGTAGGGTCATTCGGGGTCTGCGGAACGGCAATCGACGACCGGCGGATGATCTCCGCAACGATGTCGGTCACCGCGGTCGGCAGCGTCTGTGCGGTGCGACCGCGCAGGCGAACGGATGCCCGTGGCCCGCCCTCCGCGCCGAACCGCAGCGTGAGCATGCGGGTGTGGGCGCGCTTTCGGTCGAACATTTCGAGTCGGGCCCACACGATGTCAGCCAGTGGCACGACTCGGCGGCCGGCCCGCAGTTCGTTCCTGTCGAAGTTCACCCAGGCCTGCGGGTAGCGCAGTCGCTGCACCAGGTAGAGCACCAGGAACACCGGCACGATGGCTCCGAGGGCCATCAGGAAACCCCACCAGATCGAGATATCGAAACTTCGAGCGGTCGTGGTTCCGAGATTGATCGGCACGATGCCGAGCATGATGCCGTTCAGCGGGGTTACCGCGAAGGTGCCCCACCAACCGGCCCGGTCCAGTCGCAGCCAGCCTGCAGGCAGCGGCTCTGGAGTCGGCGCGGTGGATTCGCTCATGCCTGCAACGTACCAGGCACCTCGTTCTGCGGCACAATGCGAGACGCCCGTTACCCACGCGAAGGCGCGAGTTTAGTCATCCGTTGGGGGTGCCGATCCGAACCGCATGCTCGCGGCATCGGGCGACAGTTCTCGAGAGGCTCGGCGAAGGTAACGGGCCACGACCGCTTGCTCGTCGTCGGTGAACTCGGTGGTGATGGCGTCGAGAGAGTCGAAGAGCGGCCCCAGCTCACCGAGAATGTGAGCGACCGCCGCCTCCTGCGGACACTCGCCTTCGGTCCGTGTTGTCGCGGCTGGCGATCTTCGGACTGGCGCACTGCTGCAGGTGTTCTGGTGGAGGAGCGTTCAACTCCTGTTCGGCATGCTGGCGCTCGCCATCATCGTGCCCGGGTTCCGGTGCCGGAGGCTTTCGCCCTCGGCCTCAGTGCCTCGATGTGGGTCGCCGCCATCGTGCTCGTCGTGGCCGCGGTCGTCACGGCCTGTGTAGCACCACGCACCGGGCCGCGAACATTGAAGCGATGGGTCGGTCGCGGAACAACTCTGACACCCCGGCGACCTAGGCTGGCAGCCATGACCGGTAAGAAGGACCGCCCCGACTCGCGACTCAACGCCGCTCGATACCAGGTCGAGCGGATGTCGCCGCCGGCGCCAGCAGATTCCGCGGCGGCTGACGACACGGACACGAACTCCGCCGGGCAGTCCATGATGGAAGCCCGCGCCCAGTACGTGGAAATGGCCATTCAGCAGGCCATTCGTCGCGGGGAGTTCGACAACCTGCCGGGTGCGGGCAAACCGCTGGCCAATCTCGACCGCGGGTATGACCCGGACTGGTGGATTCGGCAGAAGATCGAGAGCGAGAAGATCACCGGGCTCGGGCCGCCGGCCCTCACCCTGCGCACCGAAAACGCCGAGCTTGACGCCCGGCTGGACAGCGCGCAGTCCGAGGCCGCGGTGACGGAGATTCTCAACGACTTCAACAGCAGGGTGGTGGCGGCACGCCGGCAGTTGCAGGGTGGGCCGCCCGTGGTCACGCCCACCCGGGACGTGGCCGAACACGTCGCGCTGTGGCGGGAGCGCCGGGCCGCCCGGAGCGACGCGGCCCGGCAGCAGCGGGAGAGTGAGGCCGCATTGCTCGCCGCCCTGACCTGGCGGGAACGCCGCCGCGCTCGCCGCCGCTGACCGCCACCCCGCTGACCGCCATCCCGCTGACCGCTACGGATGCCGGGGCCACGCAGCCGCGTCGCGTAACGTTGGACAGCCCACGAGAATGCCGCGCGATGACTGATGCGCCAACGACCACACACGAATCGGGCCTGACCGCCGCGAGCACCGAGGCTCTCAGTGTGCGAGCGCTCTATGAAATTCTCGAACAACGCGTCAACGGCAAGACCTGGTCGCTGAACGAAATGGCCATCGGCTACACCAATGACGTTGGCTACGTCGGCCGGTTGCTGCTCGTCCACGACGGAACCTGGCCGATCGACGGACGCGACCGCTGAACTCAAGCACAAGCTCGCTGAATCACTCTGGTGGACCTTCGTACTAGCCGACAAGCTCGACATTGATATCGACCAGGCATTCACCGGCACCATGACGACCATTCGCACTAATCTGCAGGCCACGAGCGAACGCACGAAACCGTAGGGAACAAATTGGCGCAGCAGGCGTTGGGTTTGCCATGAAGACAATTGTGTACAGCGAAACCGGTGACCCGTCCGTGCTCCACCTTGTCGATCGAATGGTGACCGAACCCGGAGCCGGCGAGGTGCGCGTGCGCATAGTCGTGAGCGGGGTGAACCCAACCGACTGGAAGTCGCGGCGTGGCTCACAACCGGGAGAAGCTCTGGCTTTTCCCGACGTGGTGCCGAATCAGGACGGCTCGGGACTCGTCGACGCCGTCGGAGCCGGAGTCTCGAACGTGGCCGTCGGTGATCGCGTCTGGCTCGCGCTCGCCGCCTATCAGCGGGCCAACAGCGGCACCGCCCAGGAATACGCGGTAGTCCCCGCGGAACGTGTGTTTCTGCTGCCCGCCGCGGCCAGTTTCGACCAGGGCGCCAGCCTCGGAGTGCCGGCCGTCACCGCCTACCGCGCCCTTACCGTGGCCGAGGACGGGCCGCGGCGCCTGCATCCGGGCGCGCTCGACGGCAAGATCGTGCTCGTCGCGGGCGGCGCCGGCGCCGTCGGTCACGCCGCCATCCAACTCGCTCGCTGGGCCGGAGCGACGGTGATCACGACGGTGAGCGGGCCGGTCAAAGCGGCCCTCGCGAAAGCCGCCGGCGTCCACCACGTCGTCACGTACACCGACTCCGATGTCGCCGCTGAAATTCGAGCCATCGCACCCGATGGAGTCGACCTCATCGTCGAGGTAGCTCCCGCCCAGAACTCCGACCTCAACCTTAAGGTTATTCGCAACCGCGGCTCCATCGCCGTCTACGCCAACAACGGCGGCGATCTGATGACCCTCGACGTGCGCAAACACTTCAGCCTCAACGTGCGCTACCAGTTTCTGCTGCTCTACACGGTCGGCATCGAAGTCGTGCAGCAGGCCGCAGCGGCCATCCATGAAGCACTCGTCGACGGCGCGCTGCCCATCGGAGCGGATGCCGGACTCCCACTGCACCGCTTCGACCTGGCGCAGACAGCCGATGCCCACGCCCTCGTCGAGAGCGGCGCCACCGGCAAGGTACTCATCGACGTTTCGGCGAGCTGACCCGCGGTGGCCAAATCAGGAGATCCTGCCGGGTGTCGAACGGGTGCCGCGTGTTTTTGGTCACCAAGGATGCCCGAGGTGCGTTCTTCCTTAATTAGCCCCCGAGATGGCCGAGACATAACTGAAACGCACCCTCGTCGCGAACGACGAGGGTGCGTTTCAGGCGATCGAGGGTTCTAGTACTCGCGGCGCGGGGCGCGCGGCGGGCGATCATTCTGCTCGGCGGAGCGTGAAGCGCCGCCCTTGTCGGCCCGCAGCTCGATGAGCTTGCCGCTGATGCGGGTGTTCTCCAGCTTGGAGAACACGTCGCCCGACAGGTCAGCGGGCAGCTCGACCAGCGAGAACTCCGGCAGAATCTTGATGTGCCCGAAGTCGTCGCGGCTCAGGCCACCCTCGTTGGCGAGGGCGCCGACGATCTGACGCGGCTCCACCTTGTGACGCTTGCCGACCTCGATGCGATACTGCGCCATCGGCTTGCCACTGGAGCGCACCGGGCGTTCGCTGCGAACCGGACGGTCGTCGCGGGCGCCGTAGCTACCGCGATCGTCGCGGCTGCCGCCACGGTCATCGCGATTGAAACGATCGGGGCGGTCGGATCGGCCGCCACGCTCCGGGCGGTCGCCGCGCTGCTCCGAGCGCTCAACGCGCTCGTCGCGTTCGATGCGCTGCTGGGCGCGAACATCCTCGGCGGACAGCAGCAGGGGAGTCTCGCCCTGCGACACCACGGCCAGGGCAGCGGCCACGTCGACCTCGGGCACATCGTGGTGGGAGACATAGTGCGCGATAATATCGCGGAACTTGCTGATGCGATCGGTCTCATCCAATGCCGCGGTGATGGCATCGTCGAAACGGGTGAGGCGCGTCACGTTGACGTCCTCGACGCTCGGCAGCTGCATTTGGGTGAGCGGCTGCCGGGTGGCCTTCTCGATCGCGGTGAGCAGGCGACGCTCGCGCGGGGTGACGAAGCTGATCGCGGCTCCCGAGCGGCCGGCCCGGCCGGTGCGGCCGATGCGGTGCACGTACGACTCGGTGTCGATCGGGATGTCGTAGTTGACGACGTGGCTGATGCGCTCCACGTCGAGGCCGCGAGCAGCGACATCCGTTGCGACGAGAATGTCGAGTTTGCCGCTCTTGAGCTGGTTGATGGTGCGTTCGCGCTGCACCTGCTGCACGTCGCCGTTGATCGCCATGGCCGAATAGCCGCGGGCGCGCAGCTTCTCGGCGAGAAGCTCGGTCTCGTTCTTGGTGCGGGCGAAGATGATCATGCCCTCGAAGTTCTCGACTTCGAGAATGCGGGTGAGGGCGTCAAGCTTCTGCGGGTACGACACCATCAGGTAGCGCTGGGTGGTGTTGGCGCTGGTCGTGGTCTTGTTCTTGACCGTGATTTCTTCGGGATCGTGCAGGTACTTCTTGGAGATGCGGCGAATCTGCGCCGGCATCGTGGCCGAGAAAAGGGCGACCTGCTTGTCGTCCGGGGTGTCGGCCAGAATCGTCTCGATGTCCTCGACGAAGCCCATGTTGAGCATCTCGTCGGCCTCATCGAGCACCAAAAACTTTAGCTCCGTGAGGTCAAGGGTGCCCTTGGCCAGGTGATCCATGATGCGGCCGGGAGTACCGACGACGATGTGCACGCCGCGACGCAGGGCCGACAGCTGCTGGCCGTAACCCTGTCCGCCGTAGACCGGCAGCACGTGCACGCCGCGCATGTGGGCAGCGTACTTCTCGAAGGCCTCACAAACCTGCAGGGCGAGCTCGCGGGTGGGCGCGAGTACGAGGGCCTGCGGGTTCTTCTGCGACAGGTCGAGACGGTTCAGAATCGGCAGCGCGAACGCGGCCGTCTTTCCGGTACCGGTCTGGGCGAGTCCGACAACGTCGCGACCCTCCAACAGTGGGGGAATAGTGGCGGCCTGAATGGCCGAGGGGGTTTCGTAGCCGACGACTTTGAGCGCCTTGAGCATGGCGTCATTGAGTCCGAGATCGGCAAATGTCTTGGTTGCAGTGGCAGTTTCTGCCTCGTTCTGCGCTGTGGTGTCTGGTGCGGTCATAGTACAACGGTAGTCGAAGAGTTCGCCCGCGGCGTAAAGGCTCGTCCGGCGACCAGCAAAGCGGATGCCGGCAGCAGCGGCATCCGCTTACTCAGTGCGCTGGTCGACCTGCGCCCGAGCCCGCTCGCGGCACGTGTTGGAGAGGTTCGCCCCTGTTCGAACCAGTGCCAAACTCTCAAACCAGTGCCACGAGCGCCATGCAGACAACTGACCCACGCTCAGGCCGGGCTGTAAGACTTGATGCATGGAACAACGCGTAAATTTCATCACCCTGGCCACCAGCGACCTCGAGGCGGTTCGCACGTTTTATCGTGACGGCCTGGGCTGGACTCCGCTCGTGGACGTTCCCGGTGAGATCGTCTTCTTCCAGGTTGGTCCCGGCCTCATGCTCGGCCTGTTCGACGCTCGGAAGTTCGACGAAGACTTACAACGCGAACACACAACCACCGGTGCGACCGGCATCACCCTCTCGCACAACCTCAAAAGCCGGGACGACGTCACTGCAACGATTGCCGCCATGAAAGCCGCCGGCGGAACCGTGCTGAAGCCCGCCCAGGACGGCGCCTTCGGCGGCATCTTTCACGGCCACGTCGCCGACCCGAACGGCGTCATCTGGGAGATTGCGCACAACCCCGGCTGGCACGTCGACGATGACGGAACCGTGTCGCTCGGCTAAGCCTTCAGAAGCTAAGCCTTCAGAAGCTAAGCCTTCAGAAGCTAAGCCTTCAGAAACTCGATCGCCGCCTCGCGGAACGGCCGTGACGTGGGCGCGTTGAAGTGGTTGCGGCCGGGAATCTCGAAGAAGCCACCGTTCGGTGTGGCCTCGGCCAACGCCCTGGATGCATCGAGAATGCTGTCCTCACTTCCGGTCGCGAACAACACCGGTTGGTTCGGCGCGTTGGTCGGCCCGGGCTGCGGCCCGCCACGCATTCCTTCGACCAAGGCAACCAGCGCCGCGAGGTCATTGCCCGGCTGGGCCTTCGCCATCTCGAGGAAGATGCCGGTGAGGCGATCGGTTACTTCGGTGCCGTGCTCGAGGTGGGCGCGGGCATCCGCTATCTGAAAACGTTTCAGCGGATCGCCGTCGGGAATGCCGCCGAGCACCGCCTGCGTGATGCGGCCACCCATTTCGCGGGCGGCCTGCCAGCCGACGCGGGCGCCGAGGGAGTAGCCGACGTAGCGCACCTCGGTGAGCAGGTAGGCGTCGAGTACGGCCTCGACGTCGCCGACCAGCAGCTCCATCGTGTACGCGTCGGGGGAGTGCGGCTTGTCGCTTGCGCCATGGCCACGCTGGTCGATGCCGATCACGTGAAAGCCGGCGCGGGTGAGGTCGCGAGTCCAGCCGGTGGCGTGCCAGTTCGCGATCGCGCTCGACGCGAAGCCGTGCACGACGAAAACGGTCGGATTCTCGGGATCTCCGAGCTCATAGGTGGCCAGCTGCACGCCGTCCAGGGACGGAACAAAACGGTGCTCGGGCGCGGTTCGGTGCAACATCCCCCTATCTCACCACGGATGCTGCGGTCGCTGTTTACCACAATCGCTCACCTCCGCCCCGCGCCGGTTACGCTGGGCCAACGGTAATCGAGCGAGAGCAGTGCAGTGAACGAGAACACATCCGGGCTCAGCCCCGAGGTCATCGAGGGCGTTTTCAACCTCGCCCGCGACGGCCAGACCGGTCCGCTGGGCGAAATGATCGACGCCGGAGTCGGCCTCAACGTTCTCAACCCGCGGGGCGACACCCTGCTCATCGTCGCGGCCTACCAGCAGCAGCCCGAGACCGTCGGTGAGCTGCTTCGGCGCGGGGCGGACGCATCCGTTGTGAACGCCATGGGTCAGACCGCGATCTCGTGTGCGGTCTTTCGGGGTAACGAAGCCATTCTGCGGCTGTTGCTCGAAGCGGATGCCGACCCCCGCCTCGGCACGCACAGTGGGGTGGCCATCGCCGACCAGTTCGGCCTGCCCCGCATGCGCGAGATCATCGAGTCGTACCCGCGCGACTGACTGCCCGCGCGACCGACCGCACACAAAAAGGGCGCCTCCCGAGGGGGAGACGCCCTGGCTGCTGGTGGGTTGGTTAGCGGCCGAGTCCGAGGCCGAGGCCACCGAGAACATCGTTGACGATCGAGTCGACCGAGCTGTTGATGTCGCCGCTGTTGACATCTTCGACGTCGACTCCACCGACATCGGTGCCGTTGCCGGCGTCAATCGGTGCGGTGATGGGGGCTTCGATCGGTGCGACCACGTCGTTGCCGTTGCCGACGGACGCGCCGTTGCCGACCTCGTTGCCCGAGGCGACGTCACCGTTGAGCGAGTCTGAAACGAGCGGGCCGTTGACGACTCCGCCGTTCACCAGACCGCCGTTGGCCACGCCACCGAGCGAGGTGTCGTTGCCGAGCACGCCGTTGCCGGTCGAGTCGTTGCCGGAGAGGTTGAACAGGTCGCCGATGAGGTCGAGGCGGTTCTGCTTCGAAGAGCTGTCCGTGGAGGTGCTGGTACTCGTCGTGGTGCTCGTGCTGTCGCCGTCGAACGCCTGGGCTGGGGCGACGAAGCCACCAATGATAAGAGCGGATGCTGCGGCGCCGGTGATGCCCAGCGCGGTGATCTTGCGAATGTTCGTGTGCTTCGTGATCGCGTTCATGAGAGCTCCAATTCGTTGTTCTGTTCCGGCCTCGAGGTCTTTTCGGGCCGCACAGATGGTCCGGAGCCCCGGCCAATGTGGTTTGGTCGGCATAACCCAAATGGGTGCTGCCGACCGCTCTGAGCTGGGCGCGCACTCGCCGTGACCCGCCAGGATCGCCGCGGCGAGGGGCATCCGCTCGTCGCGGAGGCAAAACCTGAAAAGAAGCTGGCAACCGCGGCAACCGAGCAATCGCGAGCAATCGCGAGCAATTTCAGGCGAGAAGGCTCACGACCCGATCGCGCAGCAGGTTGCTGCGCTCAGTGAAACCGCGTTGGCGGCGCACATACTCGGCTTTGCCCTCGGGGGTCTCGACTTCGACCGGCGCATAGCCCCAGTCGCTCAGGTCGTAGGGGGAGGCCTCCATATCGAGCCGGCGAATGTCGCGCGCGAGTTCGAAGGAGTCGAGCAAAACTTCACCGGGAACCAGGGGCCCGAGCTTGATTACCCACTTATAGATGTCCATTCCGGCGTGCAGGCAGCCGGGCTGCTCCATCGCCGGCTGGTTCTCCCGGGTCGGCTGCAGCCGATTGAGCGGCAGGGCTGCGGGAGTGAAGAATCGAAAAGCGTCAAAATGGCTGCACGCTATGCGGCTTTCGGCGACGACGGCATCCGTGTCGCTCTGGCCGAGGCGCAGCGGCGCGACGTGCCGGTGTTCGCCCTGGCGGTAGACCATCGCCCACTCGTGCAGGCCGAAACAGCCGAAGTGGGCCGGTCGTTGCCGGGTGGCCGTGAGGAGATTTACGATGAAACGGATGACGCGCTCGTTCTTTTCGGAGAAGGCCGCAGCATCCACCTGGCTGGCGGTGCCTATCGTGCGATACCACTTCCAGCTGGCGCGGGGGTCGTCGGCGGCGTCCTGCAGCAGCACGCCGGCACCGGGATGCCAACGGCGCAGCAGGCCGGGACGAAACGGGTAGTAGGTGAACAGAAAATCGTCGACCGGATGCGTCTGACCGGTCGCCGCGCGCTCGCGCCTGGCCCGAGTGAGCGCGTCCGCGCGGTGTTCGTGGTCCTGCTCGAGGCTTCGCCACTTGGTGGCCCCGAGCACGCGAGTCTCCGTGTTCACTGTCACTGTCACGTGTCCGTTGCACCCGCCCCGCCGTCAACCGTGGCGAGTGGGCGGCCCAGGCCGACCGCGGGCAGCACAACGCCGTCGATCAGCTGAATGAAGAAGTCGCGATTGACCGGTTTCTGCAGCACGAGCACGCGGTAGATGGCCATGGACTGGCTGAGCATGGCGAGGTTATCGATGTCGGAGTGCTCCGAAATCTCGCCACGGTCAATGGCGCGCTGCAGCAGAATTCGATTAGCGGATGCCCGCGGCTCCACGATCGCCGCCCGCGCCACCTCGGCGAGCTCGGGGTTGCGGGAGATCATCGACATGAGTCCGGCCATGATGCGCATCTTGCGGGCGCCATCTTCGATGGCGTGCGGCTTGATCATGGCCACGAGGTCGCCGCGTAGAGTGCCGGTGTCTGGCAGGTGGTCGCGGTCGAAGTCGCCGCGTTTCATGCAGGCGACGGCGTCGATGACGAGTTCGCCCTTGGATGGCCAGCGACGGTAGAGCGTGGCTTTGCCCGCCTTGGCCCGGGCGGCCACCATTTCCATGGTCATTCCGTCGTAGCCGGTTTCGGCGAGTACTTCGAGGGCGGCGTCGAGAATGTCGGGGTCGCGCGTGTGGTCGCGTTTGCGCCCCAGTTTCGGGGCCTCCTCGACGGTCTCCTCGAGCAGGCTCGCATCGAGCGTCATGGCTGGCCCCCTTCGTTCGTGCCTGCTATTTCGTGCCTGGTGTTTCGTACTCGTAAAATTATCGCATATTCAGGAACTGTTAAGATCCGGAACTACTCAGTTTCGTATAGAGTATCCGACATGTCACAGACTTCCTCCGTCGCGTCGCCCAAAATCGTCGCCGCACCACCTACCTCCCGTCGCTGGTGGACCCTCTGCGTGGTCGGTCTCGCCCAGCTCATGGTCGTGCTCGATTCCACCGTGGTCAACATCGCGCTGCCGTCGGCCCAGGCCGATCTCGGCTTCTCCAACGGCGACCGCCAGTGGATCGTCACGGCATACTCGCTCGCCTTCGGCAGCCTGCTGCTTTTGGGCGGTCGCCTTTCCGACCTGATCGGCCGCAAACGCACCTTCATCATCGGTCTGATCGGATTCGCCGCCGCGTCGGCGCTGGGTGGAGCGGCCGACAGCTTCGGCATGCTGGTCGGAGCCCGCGCACTGCAGGGTGCGTTCGGCGCACTGCTCGCCCCGACCGCCCTCGCGGTGCTGACGACGACCTTCACGATTCCCAAGGAACGCGCCCGTGCCTTCGGCGTGTTCGGCGCGATCGCCGGCGCCGGCGGTGCCGTCGGCCTGCTCCTCGGCGGGTACCTCACCGAAAACTTCGACTGGCGCTGGAACCTCTACATCAACGTCGTCATCGCCGTGATCGCCATCGTCGGCGCGGCCATCTTCGTCAGCCACGCCACGCGCACGGGCCCTCGCCCCAAGCTCGACATCCCCGGCACGTTGCTCGTCTCCGGTGCTCTGTTCGGACTGGTCTACGGATTCTCCAACGCGGAGACCGACGGCTGGGATTCGATCCTTACCTGGGGAACCCTGTCAGCGGCGGGGATTCTGCTGGTCGCTTTCGTGCTCTGGCAACGCAAGGCGGCGCATCCGCTTCTGCCGTTGGCCATCGTGCTGGACCGCAACCGCGCAGCCGCGTACATCTCGATTCTCATCGCCGGAGCGGGCATGTTCGGCATCTTCCTGTTCGTGACCTACTACCTGCAGACGTCGTTGCAGTACTCGCCGATGCAGACCGGACTGTCCTTCCTACCAATGATCGCCATGCTCGTGCTTGCCGCGCAGCTGTCGACGAACATTTTCGTGCCGCGATTTGGCCCCAAAGTTTTGGTGCCGCTCGGCATGAGCCTCGGCGCGATCGGCATGATCTACCTCACGCACCTCGACCTGAACAGCGTCTATGTGCTCGACGTGCTGCCGCCGCTGATGATTCTCGGACTCGCGATGGGAACGATCATGCCCGCCTCGATGCAGACCGCCACCCTCGGGGTCGACGGCCAGTTCGCCGGCGTCGCCTCGGCCATGGTCAACACCAGCCAGCAGGTCGGAGGATCCATCGGCACCGCGCTGCTCAACACCCTCGCGGCCACCGCGGCCACCAACTATGTCGCCGCCCACCTGCCCGCGACGGCAGCGGTCGCCGCCCAGGCCGCCGTGCAGAGCTACGCGGTCGCCTACTGGTGGGGGGCGTCGTTCTTCATTGTCGGTGCCATCGTGGCTGCCTTGCTGTTTCGCCGCATCGGGCACGGCATCTCGCTGCGCCACTGAGACTGCGCGGCTGGGTCTGCGCCACTGAGACTGAGCCACTGAGCAGGTGCCCGCTCCACAAGCGGATGCCACGTCCCAGCCGCGCAGACCCGGCCTCGCAGACCCGGCCGGGCCAGGCGCGGCTGCTGGATCAAGGCCTCGCTAACTCAAGCCCAGCTTGACCAGGGCCGCCTCGAGTTCCTTCCGGGCGGCTTGGTCGAGGGGGAGCAGGGGCAATGGCAGGTTGGGCGAATTCACGAGACCGATCGATTCCGCCGCCGCCGACACCACGCGCAGGCTGCCATAGCGGCGAAAGAATGCCCACAGCGGTTCGAGTCGGTCGGAGGCAGCGACGGCCGCCGCACTGCTTCCAGTCTGCGCGGCACGCGTGATGGCGAGTGCGGTCTCGGGAAATAGACCTGCGAGCACGCTGTACCAGGCATCGGCACCGCCGAGCAGTCCGCCGGCCGCGAGCCAGTCCCCGGAGACGCCGATCGTGACGTGAGCGGGAATCACGGCGCGGAGCACGGCGATTCTCTCAGGGGCCTCTTCGACGGCGATCCCCGGAATCTTGATCGAGCCGATTTTGGGAAGCGCGGCAATACGACCGTGCAACTCGTCGCTGAACCTGACGTGGGTGGTGCCGGGGTTGTCGTAGACGACGAGCGGAACGGATATTTCTGCTGTGACGGCCTCGTAGAGTCCGAACACCTCATCGTCGGTCAACGGCTGATAGGTCATCGGCGCCAGCAGTACCGCGGCGGCGCCGGCGCTCTGGGCATCCGCTGCGAGGTTGAGCACGTCGCGGGTGCGGAGCGCGCCGATTCCCACGATGACCGGGGTCGTCCCGGCCGCCTCGACGGCAGTGCGTGCGGCCCAGGCCCGCTGTTCACGGCTGAGGTAGGCGTACCCGCCGGTGGAGCCGAGCGCACCGATCGAGTCGACGCCGGCATCTGCGAGCCGGGTAACCAAACCGACGAACGCCCGCTCATCGATGCCCTTTTCGTCGATCGGGGTGAGGGGAAATGCGCTGAGTCCAGTGAACAGAGTGTGCCCCTTCGTCGGTGTGCGCGCCTTGCGGCGCTCTGACCATCCTCCCGTACGTTGCGAGATCGGATTGGCCGCTCGTTCCGCAATGTAGGGCCAATCCACTGATGGAGGCCGCGCTGAGTGGGGCGTGATCAGTCTTATGGTCGCGACGGCGCCGCTGGTCGAGCCTGTCGAGCCCGCCATAGTCCTTGCGGTGGCTGTCTGCGCCGCCCAGCCATCCCGGGTGCCGGGTGTCGAGCTCCGGTGCTGGGTACCTTGGGCCGTTCGGGCTTATTTGTTCCAGTTGGGTTTTTCGGCGGGGGTGGCGGCGCGGTTTTGTCCGGCGGGGCGCCAGGTGTGGGTGGGGTCGAACAGGAGGGGGCCGCGTATCCAGGGTCGGCCGTCTCGGATGTCGATGTCCCAGCCGGAGGTGTCGATGCTGGAGTGGGCGGCGTTGCAGAGAAGGACTGCGTTGTCTATATCGGTCGGGCCGCCTTTCTGCCAGGGGACGACGTGGTGCGCCTGTGCCAGGTGGGGTGGCACGGTGCAGCCGGGGATGACGCAGCCGCCATCGCGGGCGGCGAGGGCTCGGCGCTGTTGGGCGCTGAAGAATCGGTTGCTGGTGCCGAGGTGCAGGATCGTGCCGGTGTGGCCGAACAGCACGGGTTGGTAGCCGCCGGCGCAGATGAGTTCGTCGACTTGGTGGGGGGTGAGGGGGCCGTCGATGCCGTCGATCCAGCCGGCGCCGCGGCCGTCGAGGAGGTCGTTGATGTTGATGTGTACGAGCACGGTGGGGGCGGCTCCGCCCATGGTGGGGGTGTCGGGGTGCCGGGCGGCGGCTTCGAACACGGCGCGGAGGATGCTGGCTTGCTTTTCACCGCGGGAGCGGGTGTCGTCGGGTTGCTGCGGGCACGGACTGAGCGGCTCAGGCGGGTCAGAGCCCAGTTCGACTCCCGCCTCGCTCGACACGCAGGCTTCCCCTGCCCTGCCCGAAGTGTTCACGGCGGTGTCGCTTCCCTCCGGTGGCGTGCTGCAGTTGTCGTGCTCGTCGTGTCCAGTCTCAACCCCCGCTCTGCGCTCGGATCCGGCTTTGTTGTCGGTGTCGGTGTCGACCGCGTCGGCGGGTTCGGTCTCGTGGAAGGCGACCCGGGCACGCGGAGTTGTAGCCGGGGCGGCGCCGGTAACCCGAGTGGTGTCGGAGACTCGGGTCGGGCCGGGGGTCGTGGTGCCCGCCGCGCCGGGAACCGGGTTGGCCGCGGCGGCGGACAGGTACGCATCGAAAACGTTGCCGATGATGGCGCGGTCGAGGGTGGTGAACCAGCCGTTGAGGCTGTAGCCGCCGTTGGCCAGGGTGCCGAAGGTGAGCCAGCTGCGCCGCTCCGGCGCAGTCTCGCCGGGCGCAGTGCCGTCGGGGGCGAGGCGTGCTTTCCACTGGATGCCCTGTTGCCGCAGCAGTTCCGGCGCAAAGGCGATGCCCGCACCGGGCAGTCCCTCGGTTTCGGGGGTGATCGCCCCGGAGCCGCTGGCGACCAGGGAGCGCTCGACCCGGTCGAGGTCCTCCACCAGCACGGAGGAGCGCAGACCGTCAAGCACCTGCACGATCACCCGGGCCTGCTCCAGCCCGAGCTCCCCGCCCTGCAGGGCCTCTCCGAGCACCGGGTAGGTGGGGGCCAGCGGGCGGCCGAGCAGCATCCGCTGGCCCGCTTTCTCGCCGAGCACGACCCGCTGACGTACTTCGCTGCGAGAGAGCCGGGCGAGGGTGCAGACCAGCTCGACGCCGCTGCGGCAGCCGAGCCGACGGGCCAGCGTCGGCGCAGCCAGAGTCGCCGCCGCACCCGCCACGCTCGGAGTGGCCGCAGCACCCTCCGGCGTCACGCGGTTCGGTGCCACGGCCTGCGCTTCAGCATCGCTCTCAGCTGCACTCCGGTCAGCACTCTGGGCAGACGACGCCTGGGCAACCGCAGTCTCGGCGGCGCTCTTTGCGGCGGCAGCATCGAAATATTCGGAACGGCGCAGCACATCGGTCGTAGAGAGCACCCGGGCCCCGTCGACGACCCGGCCCACACTCTCCACCGCCAGCAGCAGGGTCAGTGATTCTTCATCGCCCAGCAACCCGAACGACACCCCGCCCAACGCCGCCAACAACGCATCCCGAGCCTGCTCCACCGCCGCAACGACGGGGTTCGAACCGGCCTCACTCGGGTTTTCCATGAACATGGGCGCCATTGCCTCCTTGATACCCATTCTACCTTAAATCGAACACAAAAACGATAGAACCTCAGAAACATTTATGGAAGCAATTTGGAAGGTCGACGCGGATAGCTTTAGTCTCGGTACCCTAAAATTCTTGTTTGCAAGCCGTTCGGGGTGTACTAGTCGCGTGACGGTTTGCCTTTACGACGGGACAATATCGAATTCAACAGCGGATTCCTCTCACGAAACGTACACGTCAGGGCTTCTTTTGATCGATGCACGCGGCGATCTGTGATGCTGAACCCATCTTCGCCGGGCGCAGCATCCAAATCTTGCCCGCGTTCCGGGCCTAGGCCTCGACCGCAGGCACGGTGGCCCCCGGCGAGACGCAGGCGCAGCGTCTGCCCAGGGCGAGCCGTCGACACAGCCACGCACACAATGACCGTCCCAGCGAGGCGGCAGCCACCGCGCCGTCCGGGGGTTGAGCACAGCACGGTGAGCTACGCGGCCAGGGGAGCGGCTCCTGCCTGCCAGCGGATAGCGCGTACGCCGGACCGGGTGCCGTGCATGTTGTCATCGTGGCCGCGCCGGCGACGGCACTCGACCAGGTCCTCGGCCGGCGTGATGTGCGGGTCGCGGCACGAGTTGTCGTAGCCGGTGTAGTCGATTTCAAGGAGGAGTTCGTCGTCAGTCATGGTTGAAGTTCCAGTTCAGCGGAGGCACCCCGAGGTGAGGTGTCCCGGCGAATGCAGGTGCCGGATCACAGCGCTTGCCTCGAACCGATCGTGCAGTACACGACCCGATCTGAGGCCCGATGTCACTCTCCGGCAGCGTCGGCGGAGCTGGTCTCTGCGTTTGAGGGTAAGTCGCCGCGGTGCGGATTGTCTGCAAGAAAGCGAAAATGTTTCATTTCGTTACACGGTGGTGATGTGGAGGTAACGTCGATCGATCGGTCGGCTCGCCGCCCGGGCGTACCCTCGAATTATGAAACGTGCGCTCGCGCTGAGCCTGGTCACCGTGCAATTTCTGCTGCTGGGGGCTCTGGTCTTTCTGCCCCATGGCTCGCTGTGGTCGCCCGGCGTCGGCATCATCGTGGCCGCCATCACGTTCGCTCTGGTCGGCGCCGCCCTCGCGGTGCTCGGCGTCGTCGGCCTGGGGCCAGCGTTGACCGCGAGTCCGATTCCGCGGGAGGACGCCCCGCTGGTCACCGGAGGTGTCTATGGGCTCATGCGCAGCCCGATTTACGCGGGACTCATGACCGGCGGTGTCGCACTCGTGCTGGTGGGGGCATCCGCTTGGCACGTCGTGGCGTGGCTCGCCCTGGTCGGCCTGCTTTCAGCGAAGACGCGGTGGGAAGAGCGGATGCTCGTGGCCGAGCACCCCGATTACCTCTCCTACGGCGCGCGGGTCGGGCGATTCTTTCCGGGCATCGGTCGGCTGGCTGGGCGCGGCTGATGCCCTTTCATGCTGGTTTCGGGTGTCGGGTAACGATTTTGCCGCCCGAGTGTTGGCCCCAGTATGACTATTCCGCTCTCCATTCTTGATCTCGCTCCGATTGCCCCCGGGCAGACCGCTCGGGAGAGCTTCGCGGCGAGTGTCGCGCTCGCGCAAACGGCCGAAAAACACGGGTACGAGCGCGTCTGGTATGCCGAGCACCACAACATGCCCACCATCGGATCGTCGGCGACGAGCATCCTGATCGGCCACGTCGCCGGGCAGACCAGCACCATTCGGCTCGGATCCGGGGGCGTCATGCTGCCCAACCACTCCCCGCTGGTGATCGCCGAGCAGTACGGCACGCTGGCCGAGCTCTACCCTGACCGCATCGACCTCGGCCTCGGCCGGGCCCCCGGCAGCGACCAGAATACCGCCAGAGCGATGCGCCGCGACCCGCGCGCCTCCGACCAGTTTCCGCAGGACGTCATGGAACTGCAGGCCTACCTGCGCGGCCAATCGATCGTGCCCGGCGTGCAGGCGGTTCCCGGTGCCGGCACGAATGTGCCGCTCTACATTCTCGGCTCCTCGCTGTTCGGCGCCGGCCTCGCCGCCGCCCTCGGCCTGCCCTACGCGTTCGCCTCGCACTTCGCAC
Organism: Cryobacterium sp. TMT1-2-2; assembly: GCF_004403505.1. Taxonomy (NCBI): domain Bacteria; kingdom Bacillati; phylum Actinomycetota; class Actinomycetes; order Micrococcales; family Microbacteriaceae; genus Cryobacterium; species Cryobacterium sp. TMT1-2-2. Next base: position 70,612 of record NZ_SOGS01000015.1, read on the forward strand.
CCGATGCTCTGCACGAGGCCATCGCGCTCTACCGCCGCGACTTCACGCCGTCGGAGCAGCTTGCCACGCCGCACCTCATCGTTGCCGCCAACGTGATCGCGGCCGACGATAAAGCGGATGCCGTGGCCCAGTTCGAGACGACCCGCCGCACCAGGGTGCGCGGCATGCTCTCCCGCGGGCCGGCGACGCCTGAGTACAGCGACGACCAGATCGACCTATTCCTGACCACGCCGGAGGGCCGCAATATCGCCAACATGATGCGGTATTCAGCGGTCGGCACCGCCGACGAGGTACGCGCCTATCTCGAGGAATTCGCCGCGGGAACCGGAGCTGACGAGCTCATTCTCGCGCACCAGTCGCCGCTCATCGAGGGCCGCCTGCGTTCGGTCGAATTGACCGCCGATGCCATGAATCTCGTATCGGCGTAGGTTTCTAACATGACTCCGGACACGCTCGTCGATCTCTGCCTGAGCCTGCCCCAGGCGATCGAGACCTTTCCGTTCGGCGAGGAGACGAGTGTGTTCAAGACCAGCGGCAACGGCAAGATCTTCGCACTCTCCGCCCTCGGCGGCGAGCCGTTCACGGTCTCGCTCAAAGTTGATCCGGAGGAGAGCCGGGCGCTCCGTGAAGAGTTTCCGCAGTGGATCACCCCGGGATACCACCTCAACAAGAAGCACTGGATCACGATCGTGCTGGACAACCACGTGCCCGCCGAGCTCGTGGAGCAGCTGCTGCGCGACAGTCACGCGCTCGTACGGCCCCGCCTCACACCTCAGACAGCGGCTCGCCCAGGGGATCGGCAGCGCTGAGGTCGGCCAGTGCCATGCCGCCCACGGGCAGGCCGGCCCAGGACAGCAGGGTCCAGCCTTCTTCGGGCGAGCCGGTCAGCTCGACAACACCGGTGTTGTCGAGCTCGTTTTCGCCCGCGAACGTCGTGGGCGCGTTCTGCGCGCGGACCGCGGTCCACACGCGAATGGCGGCGCCGTGGCTGAACACCGCAGCGACCTCAGAACCGGCAGCGGCCCGCGCGATGTCGGTGTCGAACCGACGGAAGAAGTCGTGACCGTCGTGAGCGCCCGGCATCCGCTTGTCGAGGTCGCCGGAGCCCCAGGCCACCGCGGTTTCCAGATAGGTGCGAACGGATGCCCGATCGCGCAGCCCCTCGAGCGACCCGGCTTCGATCTCGTGTAGTCCGGACGCGACCTGCAGCTCGAGGCCGCGATCGGCGGCGAGCGGATGCGCGGTCAGATGCGTGCGCAGCAGCGTCGACACAAAAATGGCGTCGATCGGATCTGAGCGCAGGGCATCGGGTATCGCGGCGGCCTGGCGCAGGCCGAGATCGGTCAAACCCGGGCCCGGACGCTCGGTATCGAGGCGTCCGAGAACGTTGCCGGGAGTCTGGCCGTGGCGGATCAGGAGTAGTCGCATGTCTGTTCCAGCATAGGGAACCTTGCTGGGCGGTGGGAGACGGATGCGCCGACGGCTGCGGCACGGCGCGATACGGCGCGGTCTCGCAGCGGAGAGTGGCAGCATGGAGGAAATACCTTCGAGCGTTCGAATAGGAAGCAGTTTTATGACGATCATCAAGATCAATGCCATCACCGTACCGAGCGACGGCGGCGACGAACTCGCCCAGCGCTTCGCGGCCCGCGCCGGAGCCGTCGACGACCGCCCCGGCTTCGAGGGTTTCGAGCTGCTCAAGCCGACCGACGACCGCCTGACCTGGCTCGTTGTCACGCGCTGGGCCGACGAGGAATCATTCCAGGCCTGGCTGACCTCCCCGTCCTTTGCCCACGGCCACCGCAGCGAAACCCCGAAGGAGGGCGAGCCGAAAGCGCGCCCCGTCGGTGTGAGCAGTGAGCTGTGGTCCTATGCGATCGCCGGCGGGACCGCCAGCTAAAGCATCCGGGCTGCCGGGTTCCCGCGAAGGCGGTCCTGCCGCCCTACGCGGGCGGGCCTGCCTCGGTGCCGTCCTCCTGAAGCAGCTGGGTGATCGACCGCAGGGTTTCGGGGGAAACGTCGCCGAGCATCCGCGCCGCAAAGCTCACGACTCGGGCAACGCGCAGGCTCTTGACAAATTCGAGCTGGGCGTCGACCCGGTCGGGCAGATCTCCGGCGGCGCCGAGCATGTATTCCGGAGGGATGCGGAAGAACTCGGCAATGCCGGTTAGGAGCGCCGGATCGGTGACGAGGGGGCCGTCGCCGGTGATCATGTAGGCCCAGCGTGCTCGGGAGAGCGTGAGTCCGCGTTCCTTCAGCCCCGCCTCGATTTGGCGGAAAGTGTACGGGGTATTGCCCTCGGCCACGACGACATCGAGCAGCAGGTTGAGTTTGCGCGCCAGCTCCAACTGCGGGCTCACGTCCCCCCAATTCTGCGGCGCGCTCATCGTGTCGGCCCGACGAGGGTGGCGGGGGTCGCTGGCAGACCCACCTGGGTTCGCTGTTCGGCCAGTTCGATAATGGCCAGCTCGGCCGGGGTGACGGCCTGCTCGGGGCGAAGCAGCAGGCTGTCGCGAATCTCGACGTGTCGTCGATACAGGTGCGCGCCGGGTCCACTGACCGTGAGCAGCTGCCGCGGTGAGAGCTGCCGCTCGATGCTGAGGTGCGGAGTGTCGCTCAAAAGCCGCCGCCACAGTGGTGTGATGCGCCAGAGCAGCACGCGGTCGCGGTAGTTCTCTCGGCCGGCGGCCAGCGCATCGACGGCCGCAGTCAACCCGAGGCCGAACCCGAGACTGATCGGGGCGATGAGCAAGACTAATTTTTGCACGGATTCGCGCCACGCCGGCATACCGAAGTTCGGGTCGAGAGTCGTCTGCGTGGCACCGATGAGGCTGTTGACGGCGTAGATGAGAATGCACAAACATCCGAGGCTCAGTATTTTGACTGCTAGCCGAGTGACCATCCTGGTCTGAGCGCGGAGGTCGACCAGACAGGCGGACAGCACCGAGATGGAAAAAATGGCAATGGTGACCCATGTCGTCGCGGCATATGCGGTGTAGGACCACTCAGCGATGAAGGACTGGGAGATATTGGCCTTTGTATGCCAGTCGCTGGCGAAGAACAGGGCAGCCTGGAGCGCAATGATCAGACCCCCGACGATGGCCGTGATCATCTTGCGCTTGCGCGTCACTCCAGATGCGGATACGGCCTGTTGAACCATCACATCGGCCAGACCGACCGTGACGATCGCCAGGGCATGGAACAGAAAATAAGTGGCGTTGACGCTGCCGAGAAGCGAATCCACCGCGTCGTAAACGGGCTTCGGCTGCAGGCTCATGGTGAGGGCGAATGTCGCCAGGAACCAGAATAACGAACGACGATGTCCCCTGATGAACGACGGCAGACAGAGGATCGCTGCGATCCAGAGAACTGCGGAGGCAGTGATGAGGGTGATCGCTTGCACTAGAGAACTCGTCCGAATCCGGTTTGGGTGCCGTGGGCAGCCAGCGGCCCATCGTGCAGCATGATGAGGGCGAGCTGATCGCCGATGGCCTCGGCCAGGGCCTCCTGCTCGTCGGAGAAGCGGGTGCGAGATAGGGCATAGACGATGGCATCCATTGGAATCAGGGGCGCCAGCAGAGCCACTCGCTCCGCCGACAACAGCTCTTGTTCCTGATTGAGAATCATGTGACCGAATTCATGATTGATGAACTGTTGGCGATGCATCACCGAGGTGGTCGGTGCGTGGTGGATCCGCTCGAAATTTTCCCCGGCGACGGCAATCCACAATCCGCAGAGACCGGCCTCGAGCATGCGCGGAGTCGCCCTCTGCACCACGATTTTTTTTCCGCGCACTGTTTCCATGTGCCGGTGCAACAATTCGGCCGTGAGCGGCCGGGGCAAACCAAGGTCGGACACCATCGTGTGCGCCCGCTTCTGTCGCGACTCGTAGTTCATCGGATGCCCCCTGTTTGCCCAACTAGCCTACCCTTCGCCGGGTGCGGCCAGCCTCGGCGCGCGCCGAGGCCCTCCAATGGGTTACGATAGACATGTCTAACGTGGGTCTGTGGGGGAGGATCGGCAATGGCATCGCTCGACAATGGCGGCAATGCGGGGGCTCTGATATCGGTGTTGAACACGTGGTATAGGCGGCCAACGGTCGAGCGGGCACTGCGCTCCACGTGGAATTTGCACGATCGGCGCCCTCTTATTGGGGGTGCCGAGCGGCAGATTTCCCAAGCCAAGCCGTTCCGTCATGGGGGAACCAGCGTGTTCGACCTCTGGCTACGTTCCCGAAGATCTCGCTCTGGAGCCCGACCCGACCGTCTCGTGCAGTCATGGTTGCTTGGCCTACTGCCAGCAGGGGTCAGCCCGCGCGTCATCCTCACCTTCGACAGCTGGCACAACGCACGAACGAGCACAGAACTAACCAGGGACGCCCTCGGAGCCGTGACCGTCGCTAACCTGGCTACGGTGCGTGCGGCACTGAAAATCATTGATGCCGGAAACAGCGTGGTGGTGCAGGTCTGTTCTATTCCTGACCAATCGGAAGAAACCCTCCCCACGATTCGGGTATGGGTGTGCAATCGAAACGAGGCCAAAGCCATCGACGCAGCTACCCTCGAACAGAACCGGCGGGGCTTGCTCCCCGTGCAAGCTCCGCGTGCGGCAGCACGATTCGAGACCGGGTGGATCGTGACCGGGGAACCCGGTGGGGCGCACCGTACTCGTGGGCGCGCCCGGCGGCGCGCACGCTAAGAAACGTTACTTCGGGGCCGCGCACCGTTCGGGGCCGCCGTTAGGCTGATCCAATGAACACCGACCGAGAGCCCGAGCGAACGACTGACACCGAAACTTCCGTCGCCCAGGCGCGCCCAGCCCGATCGCAGGCACTGTTGAACGCCGTCAGGTCGAGCGTCGTCATCGCCGACGGCGCCATGGGCACCATGCTGCAGGAGCACAACCCCACCCTCGACGACTACCAGCAGCTCGAGGGCTGCAACGAGATCCTCAATGTGAGCCGCCCCGACATCATCGCGGCCATCCACGACGTCTACCTCGAAACCGGCATCGACGCCATCGAGACCAACACCTTCGGCGCCAACTGGTCGAACCTCTCCGACTACGGCATCGAAGACCGCATCGAAGAACTCGCCCGGCTCGGCGCCGAGATCGCCCGCACCAGTGCCGAGAAGTTCGAAGCCCGCGACGGCCGCGTGCGTTGGGTGCTCGGCTCGATGGGCCCCGGAACCAAGCTGCCCAGCCTCGGCCACACCACCTACTCAAACCTCAAGGCCACCTTCGCCGAGCAGGCGCTCGGCCTCATTCGCGGCGGCGCTGACGCCTTCCTGATCGAGACCTCGCAGGACCTGCTGCAGACCAAGAGCGCGGTGAACGGATGCAAGCAGGCCGTAAGCGAGACCGGCATCCGCTTGCCGATTTTCGTCGAGGTGACGGTGGAGACCACGGGAACCATGCTGATGGGCAGCGAGATCGGCGCGGCGCTGACCGCGCTCGAACCGCTCGGCATCGACGCGATCGGCCTGAACTGTGCCACCGGGCCCACCGAGATGAGCGAGCACCTGCGCCACCTCTCGAAGTTCTCCCGCGTACCGGTGATTTGTATGCCGAACGCCGGTCTGCCCCAGCTCACCAAGACCGGCGCGAGCTACCCGCTGACCCCCGACCAGCTCGCCACGGCGCACGAACAGTTCGTGAAGGAGTTCGGGCTGGGGCTGGTCGGCGGATGCTGCGGCACGACTCCCGCACACATGCGCAAGGTGGTCGAACGGTTGCGTGGTGTCACGGTAAAGCCGCGCACGCTCGAAGCGGATGCCGGCGTCGCCAGCCTGTACCAGCACGTCAGTTTTGACCAGGACAGTGCCTTTCTGGCCATCGGGGAGCGCACCAACGCCAACGGCTCCCGAGCCTTTCGGGATGCGATGCTCGCGGAGAACTGGGACGACTGCGTCGACATCGCCCGCAGCCAGGTGCGGGACGGCGCCCACCTGCTCGACGTCTGCATCGACTACGTCGGCCGTGACGGCGTCGCCGACATGAAGCAGGTCGTCTCCCGGCTCGCGAGCGCGTCGACCCTGCCGCTCGTCGTGGACTCCACCGAGCCGGCCGTGCTGCAGGCCGGCATGGAGCTCATCGGTGGCCGTCCGGTGGTGAACTCGGTCAACTTCGAAGACGGCGAGGGGCCTACCTCCCGGTTCGGCCGCATCATGCCGCTCGTGAAGGAGCACGGCGCCGCCGTGATCGCCCTCACCATCGACGAAGAGGGCCAGGCCCGCACCGCCGAGCACAAGGTGCGCATCGCCACACGCCTGGTCGAGACCCTCGTCAACGTCTGGGACATGCGGGTCGAGGACATCATCGTCGACGCCCTCACCTTTCCGATCGCGACCGGCCAGGAAGAAACCCGCCGCGACGGCATCGAAACCATCGAGGCGATCCGCCAGATCAAGGCGAAGTACCCCGGCATCCACACCACCCTCGGCGTCTCGAACGTGTCGTTCGGGCTCAACCCGGCGGCTCGCTCGGTGCTCAACTCGGTGTTTCTGCACGAGGCGACCGAGGCCGGCCTCGACTCCGCCATCGTCAACTCGGCCAAGATCGTGCCGCTCGCCTCGGTGCCCGATGACCGCCGAAAGGTGGCCATGGACCTGGTCTGGGACCGCCGCGAATACGACGCCGAAGGCACCCTCACCTATGACCCTCTGGTGGCCCTGCTCGACCTGTTCGCCGGCGTCGACTCCGCCGCATTGAAGGACGAACGTGCCGCCGAACTGGCCGCCCTGCCGGTGGGCGAACGGCTGGAGCGCCGCATCATCGACGGCGAGGCCAAGGGCCTCGAAGCCGACCTCGACCTCGCCCGGGCCGGGGGCCTGCGCGCCCTCGACATCGTCAACGTGCACCTGCTGGTGGGCATGCAGGTCGTCGGCGCCCGCTTCGGCAGCGGCGAGATGCAGCTGCCGTTCGTACTGCAGTCCGCCGAGGTCATGAAGGCCGCGGTCGCGCTGCTGGAGCCGCACATGGAGAAATCCGAAGCGGCCGGCAAGGGCACGATCGTGCTCGGCACAGTTCGCGGCGACGTGCACGATATCGGCAAGAACCTGGTCGACATCATCCTCACCAACAACGGCTACGACGTGATCAACATCGGCATCAAACAATCGATCGCTGAGTTCATCCGGGTCGCCGAAGAGCACAACGCCGACGTCATCGGCATGAGCGGCCTCCTCGTTAAATCCACGGTCGTGATGAAGGAGAACCTGCTCGAACTCGAGTCCCGCGGGCTCGCCGATAAGTGGCCGATTTTGCTCGGCGGCGCCGCCCTCACCCGCTCCTACGTGGAGGACGATCTCGACAGCGTCTTCGCCGGACAGGTGCGCTACGCCCGCGATGCCTTCGAGGGCCTCGCCCTGATGGAACCGCTCGTGGCCATCTCCCGAGGCGCCGACCCCTTGTCCGTCGGGCTGCCGCCGCTCAAGAAGCGCATCCACAAGAAGAGCCTGCTCACCCTGACCGAGCCGGAGGAGATGCCCGCCCGCTCCGAGGTCGCTGCCGACAACCCCATTCCGGTGCCGCCCTTCTGGGGTACCCGCATCGTCAAGGGTGTAGCCCTGGCTGACTTCTCGGCCTTTCTCGATGAACGCGCCACGTTCATGGGCCAGTGGGGGCTCAAACCGAGCCGCGCCGAAGACGGCGCCAGCTACCAGGAACTGGTCGACACCGTCGGCCGGCCGCGCCTGCGCTACTGGCTCGATCGCATCCTGAGCGAGGGCATGCTCGACGCTTCCGTGGCCTACGGCTACTTTCCGGTCGTCGCCGAGGGCGACGACGTGGTCGTGCTGCACCACGGCGACGACCCCACCGGGCTGGTGGGCCAGGCCGGCCTGCTCGCGCCCGACGGCGGTTCCGGTGGCCTGCTCGGCACCGACCGCTTGCGTTTCAATTTCCCGAGGCAGCGCCGTGACAAGCACCTGTGCCTGGCCGACTTCGTGCGCTCCAGGGACACCGGCCAAACGGATGTCGTGGCCTTCCAGCTGGTCACTGCCGGCTCGAACGTGGACTCGGTGACGGCCAAGATGTTCGCTGCGAACCAGTACCGCGACTACATGGAACTTAATGGGCTGACCATGCAGCTGACCGAGGCGCTGGCCGAGTACTGGCACTCGCGCATCCGCTCGGAATTCGGTGTCGGCGGCGAAGACCCGACCGATATCGCCGGCATGTTCAAGCTGGAGTATCGCGGCGCCCGCTTCTCGCTCGGTTACCCGGCCTGCCCCGAGATGGAAGATCGCCGCAAGGTGGTCGAGCTGTTGAAGCCCGAGCGCATGGGTGTGGTTTTGTCGGAGGAGCTGCAGCTGCACCCGGAGCAGTCGACCGACGCGTTCGTGTTCCACCACCCCGAAGCGAAGTACTTCTCGGTGTAACGGGTCGTTCCTCCCGAATCACCCCGCGTGGCGCTCGAAGTACTCCGAGAGGGCGTCGCGCATGACGTCGCTTTGCGGTCGCTGCGCCGCCGTGACAAAGGTCGCGAGCTGATGGTCGAGTTCTTCCGTCAGGCGAAAGGTTCGTTTGGGCGACTGGTACCCACGAGCTTTCTGTTCACTCGCCAAACTTGGGCGCCCGCGAAGGGCCTTCTCGACGCCCTCAGCGCCGCCCAGCGCCGCCACGAGAGCTGCCCGGCCGTGGGCCGCGGCCGCGTCGCCCTCGCGTAGGCGCGCGTCGGGCCGCGCGAGTTCCGTACGTCGCGCGGGAGCTGCGCCGGTGCGCGGGAGTTACGACGGCGGGGTGGCCTCGAAGGCATACGTTACGCGGGACTTGCGCCAGTACGCGGGAGATAGGTTCTGGCCGGAGCTCCAGCGTAACTCGTCGCGCGGGAGCTGCGCTCGTGCGTGCGAGTTGCGCCTCCCGCGCAGCTGCGCAAGTCCCGCGAAGCGTGAAAACGGGTGCGGTCAGCGGCGCGGGCCCAGCCGGGCACGACGAAGGGCGGCCAGCACGGCGGGGCCGACGAGGGCGATGCCGACGACCGTGGTGATGGCGCGCACGGTGTCCCAGGTGAGGGTCGACGTGACGAGCGAGTAGAGCGCGAACGAGGCAAGGTTCTGGCCGGGGTCGGCGGCGGCTTCATAGGAGATTCCGGTGCCGCTGCCCACGGCGAACGGCCAGAACCAGAGGTTCATCAGAAGCCCGAAGAGGTACGAGGCGACCACGCCGTAGGCGGCCAGCATGGCGATTTCGAGGCTCGCACGCCAGCGCAGCGCGGTTGCACGCCGCGCGGGTTCGGTCGGCGGAGTCGCTTTGTGCCAGCGCGGCAGCAGCCCCGCACCCGCTCCGACCCAGCCGCAGGTAAACATCTGGAACGGAGTCCACGGCCCGAAACCACCCCAGAGCAGGGAGGACACCGCGATGGTGAGCAGTCCGAGCAGAAAACCGAACCGGGCGCCGTAGACCCGTCCGGCCAGAATCAGCAGCACGAACACCGCCTCGACCCCGCCGACACCGGCACCCGCGATGCGCACCGCGGCACCGACTGCCGAGAGCACACCGAGCAGTGCCACTGTTTTCGCCGTGTACATCTCCCGGTCGAGGGTGAGCGCGAGGGCCACGATGAGCGCCGGTATGAGCGCGAACGCCACGATCGGCACCGCCACTTGCGCGTCGGCCGGCACCGCCCCGACGAAGAACGGCCAGGCGAAAGCGGCTGCCGCGAGAGTGCTGCCGCCACCGAGAATCCACGACGTCCAGCGGATGCTGCGGCGCGCGCTGACAATAACCGTCACGTGAGCACCTCGATCGGCGCGGATAGCCGGCCCGCCGCCATGCGTAGGGTTCGCGTGGCGAGACCCCGCGCAAAGTTATTGTCGTGGGTGGCGAAGATGACCGCGGCGCTGTGACCGGCGGCCGTGAGGAGCGCCGCGCTGACCAGGGCACGCGCCGCCTGGTCGAGTCCGCGGGTGGGTTCGTCGACGAGCAGTAGGGCCGGCCGGGCCGCGAGCTGAATGGCCATCACGAGGCAGAGTCGTTCGCCGGCGGAGAGGTCGCGCGGGTGACGCTCGAGCAGGTGCGCGGCATCCGTTGTGGCGTCGAAACCGAGCAGCTGCGCGAACAGCGCCGCGGTGCCTGCCTCGCTGTGCGTGGGCGCGGTGGGCCGGTCTTTCGCACGGCGCAGCGCCCGATCGGCCCGCCGGCACTCCTCGGCCACGGAGATCGAAAACAGCAGGTCGTCGAAGTTCTCGGGCACGAGCGCCACAGCCCGACGCCGCCCGCGCCGTTTGAGGGTCTGGACATCGTGCCCGGCGACAATCACGGTGTCGGCAGCCGTCGGCAGCGCGATCGCGCGCAGCAGGCTGCTCTTACCGGCACCATTGCTGCCGCGCAGCGCGATCAGTTCGCCAGCTCGCACCTCGAACGACACGTCGCCGACGGCCAGATCGGCGGCGTGCCGAACGCTGAGACGACGGATGCTCGCCAACGGCACTGCAGGTAGGGTCGCGATCGGCTTCAGTGCAGGAATCTCGAGGACGTCCGCGAACTGGAACTCGGCGGGGGAGACCTCGTGCAGGCGGCTGCCTCGAATCTGCAGCCACGCATCCGCTGTACCGGCGAATTCGTGGGTGTTGTGCTCGGCGAGAACGACGCACACACCAGCCTCGTGGGCGAGCTGGCCGAGTACCGTGCAGACGCGCGCGCGCGCAGACTGGTCGAGGTCGGCGAGCGGCTCATCGACGAGCAGCAAAATGGGGTGGTTCACCAGGGCGGCGGCAATGGCGACGAGGCTGGACTCACCGGCCGAGAGCTGCTCGATCGGGCGAGATATGAGGTGCTCGATTTTCAGCCGGGCGGCGACCTCGAGTACGCGGGCGTGCACGATGGGCGGGGCGACGCCTCGCACCGCGAGGGTGAACCCGATCTCGTCGTGCACCGTTTCGGCCGCGAATCCGAGCCGCACATTCTGGGCGACGAGTCCGACGAATCCGGCGGTGTCGCGTGGGGGAGTCGAGGCGCGGTCGGCTCCGGCAATGTCGATGCGCCCGGTCTGGACTCCGTCGTAGAAATGCTGGAACAGCCCGCTGAGGCTGTGAAGCAGGCTGGTTTTGCCGGACCCGGTCGCGCCGACGATCACGGTCAGGGTGCCGGGTTCCAGGGTCACGTTGAGGTCGTCGAGGTGCCAGCCGGCTCCGAAACTCAAACCGGCACCGGTGAGCACCACGGGTGCCTCGCACACCCCGGGGACAGCGCGGGTCGCCGCGAAACCGCGCGTCTCCATCGACGCGGCCAGTGCGAGGGCACGCTCGATGGTCTGCTCGAACACGGGCACGAGCAGCGACGCTATCGACCGCTCACCGCGCAGCGCTCGGGCGACTCGCACGCGCCGTACCGACTCCAGGAGCGCTGGAAAAGTGGCCCAGGCGATCACGAGGGAGCGCGAAATGGCGCGCAGCGGCCCTCGGCCCGCACCGCGCGCGAACAGGGACTGCACGTTGATGACGGCGTTGAGCAGGCCGAAGAATACGATGACGGCCGCGACCGGCAGAGCGCTGAGCGCGGCGTTACCGAGTCCGAGCAGTGTGATCGGGCCGAACAGCGTCATGTGGCTGAACGGTCCGTCGAGCCGCAGCCGCGGAAGATCCAGAAGCACCGGGTCGAGGCCAACGCCGGCGCCGCCGAACACCACCCGGTAGACGACTCGCAGCAGCACGAAGCCGACAGCGAGCACGACTGCCGCGCGGAGCGGGGCGAGGCGCAGGCGAAACACTAGCTGCCGGGCGTGGGCGTCTCGGTGCCGGTGGTGTACACGAGGCCGAGGGACTGGCCGGGCTCGACCTCGAGCGTGCCGAGACCCTCCATGGCGTAGTCCCAGTCGGCGTCGGGGGTGGCTTTCACCCAGAGAGCCCAGTAGGCGTAGGCGGGCGGCATTGACGCGCAGGTCTCGGTGAACGACTCCTGCCCATCGACCACGACGGTTTCGTCGGCGGCCGGGCGGTCATTGACGCGGCAGACGATGGCGTCGCCGTATTCCACACTGCCCTCGGTAGTGATGCCGGTCGTCGTGAGTGCCGCGCTGGCGGCGATAGCCGCTGTCGCGTCGACACAATTCGTGACCGTGTCGGCGTCGAGCGTGCCGAAATCGACGACGACGTTGACCCCGGCGCAGTCGGAGGCAGAGGCATCCGCTTCGGCCGGTGCGGTGGCGGCAGCGGATGCGCCCGAGCCGGCGCCGGAATCGGTGGTGGCGCATCCGCTCAGGGCGGCGAGCAGAACGAGCGCGCCCAGCGCGGCAAAGGTGCGAATGGGCGCGGTGACAGGCGGTGCGGTGAGGATCATTACTTCAGAATACCTAGCGTTTAGAGGATGCCGGCGACTCGGTCGAGCCCGCCGCGGAGGTCGAGCAGAAGGTCTTCGAGCGATTCGATGCCGACCGACAGGCGCAGCATTCCGGCGGTGATGCCGAGGCGGGCATTGAGGTCGGGGGCGAACGACGCGTGGGTGGTGGTGAGCGGGTGCAGCACCATCGAGCGTGTGTCACCGATTCCGGTCATGCGGCTGAACACGCGCAGGCCGTTGGTGAAGGCTCGGGCACCCTCGATGCCGCCCTTGACGGTGACGGCGAAGACAGACCCGGTGCGGCCGTTGTAATACTTCTGCGCGATTTCGTGCAGCGGGCTGCTCGACAGGCCGGCGTAGTCGACGACCTCCACCTCGGGCTGTTCCTCAAGCCAGTGCGCGATGGCGATGGAGTTGTCGACGTGGCGTTCCATGCGCAGCGACAGGGTTTCGATGCCCTGGTGCAGCAAAAATCCGTTGAACGGTGAGAGTGACGGCCCGACATCGTTCACGACGGCCTCGCGCACATACTGGGCGAAGGCGGCCGGACCGAACCGGTCGAGCAGGGAGGGCAGGCCGGGGCGCAGAGAGTCGGTCAGCAGCGGGTAGCGACGCGAGCTCGCCGCCCAGTCGAAGGTGCCGCCGTCGACGATCGCGCCCGACACCCCGGCGCCGTGGCCGCTGAGGAACTTGGTGGTCGAGTGCACGACGATGTCGGCGCCGTGCTCGAACGGACGAATCAGGTACGGCGTGGCCACGGTGTTGTCGACGACGAGCGGAATGCCGTGGCGGAGGGCGACGGCGGCGATGCGAGCGATGTCGACGACGTCGTTGCGCGGGTTCGGGATGGTCTCGGTAAAGATGGCCTTGGTTTCCGGGCGAATCACGGCGTCCCAGGCGGCGTCGGAATCGGTGTCCCAGACGTAGTCGACCTCGATGCCCATGCGGCGAAAGCTGCGGCCGAGCAGAATGCGGGTGCCGCCGTAGATGCTCGCGGTCGAGACGATGTGCTCGCCCGCTTCAGCGAGGGCGAACAGGGCCGAACTGATCGCGGCCTGCCCGCTCGACACGGCGACACAGGCGGTGCCGCCCTCGAGCGACGCGAGCCGCTGCTCAGCCACCGCGTTGGTGGGGTTGCCCTGCCGAGAGTAGATAGGCTCTCGCGAGCCTCCGTTGAACCGGGCGGCCCCGTCGTCGAAGCTGTCGAAGACGTACCCGGCGCTCAGGGTGAGCGGCGGAATGCGGGCACCACGGTTCGCGTCGGCGTATTCGCCGACGTGCACCTGGCGGGTGTCGAAGCTGAAGCCGTCCCAGTCGGTGATCGGGTCCACGACCTCGGTGGCGTCGGAGTTCAGTAGCGAAGCGGATGCTGGTGCTGGCGTGGCCATGGAACTTCCTGTTGCGTCGGTGTGGAACTGGAGCGGGGCATCCGTTGTCGGCGCCATCAGGCGGCCGTGACCGTGGGGGCGGCGGCCACCCGCGCGACGAGTGCCGCGATGCGGGCGACGGCCTCGCGCAGGGTGTCGGGCGAGCAAGCCAGGTTGAGCCGCGCGAAGCCCTGGCCGCCGAGCCCGAAGGACTCACCGCTATTGAGAGCGACGCGGGCATCGTCGAGAATACGCTGGTACGGGTTGTCCCCGAGACCGACATGGCGAAGATCCATCCAGGCAAGATAGCTGGCGCGCGGCCGGTGATAGATCACGGCGGGCAGGTGTTCGCGGAGCAGTTCAGACAGCAGCAGATCGTTGGCGACAATTTGATCGATGGCATTGTCGAGCCAGTCGGTACAACCGAACGCGGCGATGTTCGCGTGCAGGCCGAGGATGCTGGTGCGACAGGCGACCTCTTCGGGCAGGCGGCCGAGCAGCTCGTTGGTCTCGTCATCGGCCGCGACCACGATGGCGCACTTGAGCCCGGCGATGTTCCAGCCTTTGCTCGCGCTGGTCACGGTGACCGCGCGGGCGCCGGCGGCGAGGGCGACCGGCGCGAATGGAGTGAAGGTAGCGCCGGGGTAGGTGAGCGGCGCGTGGATCTCATCGGAGATCACGAAGACGTCGTAGCGGGCCGCGAGTCGGGCGAGTTCTTCGAGGGTGCCCGGGGCCCAGACGATCCCGTGTGGGTTGTGCGGGTTGCAGAGCAGGAAGGCATCGATGCCGAACGCGAAACTGCGCTCCAGGGCGGCGAAGTCGAACAGCCAGGTGTCACCGTGCTCGATCAGCGGGGTCTCGATAACGGTAGCCAGGGCCTCTTCGACGAGTTCGTAGAACGGCGGATAGACCGGCGGCGTGATCGCCACTCGCCCACCGGGTGGTACGGCCAGGCGCAGCGCTTCGACGATGCCGACGCTCACATCGGTAGCGAGGTGCACGTGGCTCGGGTCGACGACCCAGCCCCACCGGTCACGGGCGAACGTGGCGAAGGCAGGGGCGAGCGGGCCGGGGCCGTCCAGGTAGCCGGTATCCGACGCCTGCACCCGCTCGACCAGGGTCGCGATGATCTCCGGCGCCAGGGGGTAATCCATCTCGGCAACAAACAAGGGAAGTACGTCGGCGGGAAACCGAGTCCACTTGATGCTGCTGCGCTCGCGCCGGATATGCTCCAGCGGTGCGACCTTGATGACTGACATGACCACAGCTTGTGGCCGCGAGCGCGAATAAGCGAACAGGCACGTAAACATTCGACACATGAGCGGATGTCGCCGGCTGGCCGGTCGCAGCGGTCACGGGTGTTGTTTACATGAGTTCGCGCACCCGACGTTAGCCGCGGGCCGGCGGGATCGTCTTGCGCATCACGGTCTTGCTCTTGCCGATGTGACGCTCGAACGTGAATCCCGCTTTCTCGAACATGGCCCTTGTGCCCTTGCGGTGGTAGATGCGCGGCAGTTCAACTGGGCTGCCAAACTCGCACCACGCGATCGCCGCGTCGCCGTCGAAGACGAGCGGCCTGGGCGAGGCCTCCGCCACGAGTCTCTGCTTGAACATCGGCCCGTCGGACTCGCTGTTGACGGTGCACTCCGTGTCGCCGTGGAAATACGAGCAGTAGCACCCGCCCCAGACCCCGTTGTGCTTCTACGCGAGCGCCAGTCACGCCGAAAAGGTCTCGGGAGTCAGCGGTTTGACCACGTGCGAAGTCATCACGTCCACCTCCGGGATTTGACTCGGTAATTCATCCGCAGCGCGCGAGGTCGTCGTCTGTTCCGTGCGGTCCGTGTGCCGACCAGTAAATCCGATACCGCGCGCGTCTTCAAGGTCATTCAGCACCTGATTATCGAGCGAAGCGGCTTGGCAGCGCGCGAACGCGGAGCCGGGTATCAGCCCCGGTCACGGGCGTTATCACCCCCTGACGGACGCCTTCAGGCTCCCGAAATACTGCCATGGCGGGCGGCGCGACGCACCCGAGAGCGCCCGCAAGCCAGCGATCTTCGGTCATTCATAGATACTGTTGCGGTGATCAATATCGATCACCAAAACGATCAGGTGTGCGTCTTGGAGGTCGCACACTACGCGATAGTCTCCGACGCGATACCGCCACAGGCCTGAGAGAATTCCGGTGAGGGCTTGGCCTCGATCCCGGGGATTATCGAGTGTCGCGATTGCTCGAAGTGCCGCTTTCTTTCTGGTGAAAGGATTCGGATATGCCCAAGAAACACCCAACAGAGGTTCGCGAACGAGCGGTCCGTATGACTCTTGATCGTTTGAAGGATTACCCGTCAATGTGGGCCGGGTGCCGCGACCTAGCCGCAAGCTCAACATCGACGCCGAGACGCTGTGAAAGTGGGTCACCCCAGGCACAGGCCGACGCCGGCGAACGCACCGGGCCCACGAGCGAGGAGCTCAAGGAAATCAAACGCCTCAAGCGCGAAAACCGTGACCTGCGCGAGACGAACGACATCCTCAAAGCAGCGGCGTCTTTCTTAGCGAGGGAGCTCGACCCTCGCAACCGTCCATAGTCGCTTTCATCGTCCAGATGAAGGCGAACGGCCATGGAGTCGAGTTGACGTGTGGCGTCCTGCGCGAGCAGGGCGTCACGGTCACGGTCGAAGTCATAGCCGTAGGAACGAATTAGGGCATCGAGCCGACCGGGGCGAGCCTCCTCTCCCGGAACGTCATGGTCTGCGTACTCGCCGAGAGGTACGAGCCGATAAGCGAGGTACGCAAGATCCCAAATCCGAGGCCCAGGGGAAGCCATGTCGACATCGATATGACCCGTGAGGTGCCCGTCTTGGAAGACCATATTGTAGGGAGCGACGTCGTTCAGGCACGCCACCTCGATTGGCTCGTGCGCCGGCAGCTGCCACGTGGCGGCCAGGTGCGCGAGTGGCACGTCGGCGTCATGAATCCGTCGGAGCAAAGATCCAGCCTCGTGCAGGATCGTCGGCGACCACATCCAGCCTGGCAATGGATAGTTGCCGACGGTTCCCGGGAGGTAGGACAGCATTTCCCTGCCCTAAGTGGGTGCAAACGCCGGCCGTTTTCCCGGTATCGGGGGTGTCAGATTCCATGGCGTGGAATCTTCCACATAAAAACAGGTTGGGCCCATAAAATTTGTGCGGGTGACGCATTACCCGAGACTGGCACCACTAATCAAAGGCGGACCGTGAAATATTTCGTAGCTGCAGTCCGACTATCTGTCGCGATACTGGGCACTGTGGCGATTCTGTCGACATTTTTCGACACGGCCACGCGGGCGACGATTAACCCGTTCAACTTCTTCGGGTTTTTCACCATGCAAAGCAACATTATTCTGGTTGTTGTGCTGCTGGTGGCCGCGGTCGTGTCCCTCTCCGGACGACGCCAGTCGCGGTCGTTGATGTTGGCGCGAGGATGTGCAACAACTTACATTGTCATCACTGGCGTCGTGTACAACGTGTTGTTGGCCGGACTTGAAGGTGGCGTGTCCCTCGCGTGGGCTAACTCCGTGTTACACATAGTCCTGCCCCTCTATGCCGCGCTTGATTGGGTGATCTTCAGCGACCGCAGTGCCCTGCCGCTGAACAAGATATGGGTCGCCCTTGTCTACCCAATCGTGTGGATCGTCGTCGTCACTATCCGTGGGGCGACCGACGGATGGGTACCCTACCCATTCCTAGATCCGGCACAGGGCTACGGCGTCGTCGGGCTCTACGCTCTGGCCATTGCTGTCGCAACGGTCGTCTTTGCTTCGATTATCTGGCTCATCAGTCTATTGCATCTCGTGCGCAAATTAACACCTGTGGATGTGCCCGAAACCCGTCTCTCGGAAATTGGGCTGCATCCTGTGATTCAAAGATGACAGCCCAGAAAGACGATAAACACTTGTCCGCACTTCCTTCACCGGGTTACGTGCCCCTTCACCCCGAGTCCATCCGGCACCATTCAGAGTCAGACAACACGGCAATACGAGGCAGGTGCCAATTCTCCTGAAAACCCTCACCAGGCTTTAGGAGGCACGCCTATACCGGCTCTCCCGACGTCCGGGCCGCGATGACGCTCTCGTCGGCCGCTTCCTCTTCGCGCTGCTCGTGGTGCGGCGCCGTTCCGGAAAGCCGCAGCGTCGCCAGGAAGCCGAGCACGAGGAACCCGGCTGCAGCGAAGGCCGAGTACCGGGTGCCGTCGCTGAAGGCCTCCCGCGCGGCATCCGCTACAGCCGGGCTCTGCGCCTCGAGAGCCGGGATCGCGGAGCCGGCACTGTTGACGACCGCGTCGACGATTTGTGTCTGGGTCTGGGCCGGCAGGCCCGGCACGGTAGACAACTTCGCGTCGAGCGATGCGCCGACCGCGGTGAACAGCACAGTGCCGAGCACCGCGATTCCGAGCGCGGACCCGATCTGCCGGGCGGTGCTGGAGGTGCCGGAGCCCTGGCCGCTCTGCGCCACAGGGACGTCCTTGAGCACCACGCCGGTCAGCTGCGCGGTGGCCAGGCCGACGCCGATCCCGTAGACGAACAGGAACGGCACGACCACCAGCCAGGTGGCTTCCGCGGTGATGACAATGCCGAGCCCGGTGACACCGATGATCTCCGCGATGATGCCCATGCGCACGATCGTCTCCGGCGAGGTCTTGTTTCCGAACGCGCCCGACAGCCCGCTGGCCACGAACGAGCCCAGCGCGAGGGCGAGCAGCACGAAACCGGTCTGCAGTGCGTCATAGCCGAGCACGTTCTGCAACCAGAGCGGCAGCGAGAGGATGATGCCGAATTCGCCGAGCGACACGATCATGGCGGCGATATTGCCGTTGCGGAACGAAGGGATCGCGAACAGGGAGAAGGCGAGCAGGGTGGTCTGTCCGGCCAGCTGCCGGTAGCGCCCCCAGGCGACGAAGGCGATCCCGGAAACGATGGTGAGCAGGAAGACGAACGGGATGATCGACGCGGAGTACGGCCAGGTCCAGTCGCCGAAAGTCGGGGCGTTGTTGGTGAGCCACCAGCCGTAGGTACGGCCCTCGATCAACCCGAAGACGAGCGAGGCGCTGGTGATGACCGAGAGGATGGCACCGACCACGTCGACGCGGCGGGGCTCCCCGGCATCCCGGGATTCGACCACGAAGACCAGCACGCCGATGATGATGACGATGCCGAGGGGCACGTTGATGCCGAACGCCCAGCGCCAGGAGAAGTAGGTGGTGAGCCAGCCGCCGAGCAGCGGGCCGACGGCCACCATGCCACCGATGGTCGAGCCCCAGATCGCGAACGCGATGCCGCGGTCCCGGCCACGAAAGGTGGCGTTGATGATCGACAGGGTGGTCGGCAGCACCATCGCGCCGCCGACGCCTTGGATCAGCCGGGATAGGATCAGCAGGTCACCCGACTGGGAGAACGCGGCGAAGACGGATGCCGTGGCGAAGACGATCACGCCGAGCACCAGGATGCGGCGGCGCCCGAAGCGGTCAGCGAGCGTGCCGAACACAAGCAGGAGCGCGGCGAAGACGAGCGTGTAGCTCTCCTGCACCCACTGCACCTGGGTCGACGTGATGCCCAGGTCTTCCACGATCGAGGGAATGGCAACGTTGATGATCGTGGAGTCGACGATGATCAGGGCGACCGCGACGCTGATGAAAACGAGGCCGGCCCAGCGACGGCGGGCCGAGGGTGCGGTGGGGGCGGTGCTGGTCATGCGGGTACCAGCCCTCGCGTTGACGTGGAAGAGGAGCTTCGGATGCGAATGGTGACGGTGACCGTGAGAATGACGACCACCGCGACGAGGGCCGCGATCGCGGCCGGGGTGGAAAGAAGAGTGCCCGTGAGGCGGGCGACGGCGATCCAGGCGAGTCCCCAGCAGAGGGATGCGGAGGGCGCGAGCCGGCCATGCCCGGAGAGGGCGATCAGCACGCCGACCAGGCCGGCCAACGCGATCACGGCGACCCCCCAGACGTCCGCACTGATGCCGAAACCGCCGAAGCCGGCGGCGACGAGCACGGCCGTCACGTTCGCCGCGGTGGCGATGCTGACCCAGCCCAGGTACAGGCCGATCGTGCCGTCGGCGACGATCGTCTCGACCAGGTTCTTCGGCCGCGAGGCGACGGTGAGCTGGAACGCCCGGATAAGCACGGCCAGAAGCAGCACGATCACGGGGACGCTGAGTGCGAGCAGGTCGAACTGGATACTGAGGATCCAGGCCGCGTTCAGGACCAGCGACGCGGCGACCAGGTAGCCGAGGGTGCGCTGCCGGGCATCCGTTGTCTGCGCCGGCAGGAACTGCCAGATGGCGTAGGCGATCAGGCCGAGGTAGATCGGCGTCCAGATGCCGAATGCCGGGCCGTCGGGGGCGATCGGGGTCGCGTCGGCTGCCAGAGCCCCGCCCGACGCGTTCTGGATCGGGGTTCCGCCGGCGGCGCCCGAACCGATGAACGATCCCACGATGGCCAGGATCGCACTGACCAGCACCACGGTCTGGCGCAGACGATCGTTGCTCAGTTTCATCTCAGTCTCCTACTAATCAGCTAGCTGATTAGTTGACGCTAGCACTAGATTAGGGGCATGACCACACCTGATCCGAAACCCCCGGCGGACCAGAAGCCGAAACCGGCGCCAGTGCAGGAGTCCATGGCCTGCTGGCCGACCGGACGCCTGCTTTCGACCGCCGCGCGGCTGGTCGAACACGCCTGGGTGGAGGCGCTGGACCAGCTGGGACTTACCCACGCCGGCATGGTCGCACTGCACCTGCTCGGCTCGGGGCCGCTCAGCCAGACCGAACTCGCTCGTGCCGCCCGCGTGCAGACGCAGACCATGTCCCGCACCCTCGAACGACTCGAGCGCGAGGGCTACGTGGTGCGCACCCGGGACGAGCACGACGCCCGGCGACACTCCGTGGTCAGAACGGATGCCGGCACCGCCGTCTGGGAGCAGTCCCGCACGCTCGAGGCCGACCTCTTTCCCGAGCTCGAGAACGCGGACGCGATGCGTGACGCGCTGCTCACGATCATCTCCGCCTCCTCAGCCCGCCGCTGGTAACCCGGCCGTACGACACCTGGCAAGCGGGGCACCCCACGGGCGTGTCTCCTAACGGCTTCAACCAGATCGTGATGGCCCGGAGGAGGACTCCGCCGCGGTGGATGACGGCGCGCTTGTCCTACCGGGTCGCGATGGCGCACATCGCTGCTCACTGCCTGGGCTGCTTCCGGACAAGGGCGCGAACCGCATGACGCCAGACCGCTGTGGCGTGGTCAGGTTACGGAGGGGAAAAAACGCCCTGTGCCACGGAGCGGCGGGCGATTCGGAGTGCGGCAACGAACGACACCCGGTTGGGGTCGCGGTGAGCGTGGCGCCCGTGACAAGAAACGGCTGCCTCGTGCACGCAAATGTGCGGGAACCGAAATCAACCCGCACGAGGTCCCGTCCCCCGAGCTGACTTTCCTTTTGCGCAAGTGTGAAGCGTGGCCGTCCCGGCCTTGCCGAGCGGCTCGATATACACAGCAAGGCCCACACTGACCGCGACTAAACTAGGGACTTCGGTTTAAGGGGTGTTCGTGATCGACCAGGAGCTTGTTCGGGAACAGAACTATGTCCAGGGCCTGTATGCGCGGCTGGACGCGCTGGCGAAAGAGGCCGAAGGCCAGCTGAAAGCGGTGCGCCGCCTCGATGTCGGTGGCAACCACCAATCGCGCAGCGAACGCGACACCTTTGCCCGCCTCTACGAGGACCGCATCGTGCAACTGCGCGAGGTCGACGACCGGCTCGCTTTCGGCCGACTCGAAACCATGCCCGACGACTCCGGCGACTCGGTCTACCGCTACATCGGCCGGGTCGGCCTGCGCGATGAACACCACAAACCGCTGCTGCTGGACTGGCGGGTGCCGCAGGCGAGCGCGTTCTACCAAGCCACCGCCGCCACACCGCTCGGCGCCCGGGCTCGCCGCCACCTGCTGTCCAAGGGGCGCAGCATCATCCGCATCGAAGACGAGATCCTCGATGCCGCCCTGCTCGCTGACCCTTCGGCGAGCGCGCACCAGGGCGAAGGCGCCCTGCTCGCCGCCCTCACCGCGCAGCGCACCGGGCACATGTCCGACATTGTCTCGACCATTCAGGCGGAGCAGGACCGCATCATCCGCTCTGAGCTGGCCGGTGTTCTGGTCGTGCAGGGTGGCCCGGGCACCGGCAAGACCGCCGTGGCACTGCACCGCGCCGCCTACCTGCTTTACACGCACCGGGATCGCCTGCGGGACAGCGGTGTGCTCATCATCGGCCCGACACCGTCGTTCCTGCAGTACATCGAGGCCGTGCTGCCCTCGCTCGGCGAGACCGGCGTCGTGCTCAACACCGTCGGCCAGCTTTTCCCCGGCATCGAAGCGACCAAAACGGATGCCCCCGCCGTCGCGGCCCTCAAAGGCCAGACCTTCATGGCCGACCTCATCGCGCGGGCCGTGCATTCCCGGCAACGCACCCCTGCCGCACCGCAGGTGCTGGTCGTGAACGGCGATCGCATCGTGCTGCAGCCCGAACTCGTGGCCCACGCGATCGCGCGTGCCCGCGGCACCAATAAGACTCACAACGAGGCCCGCGTGACGTTCGTGAAGACCGCCATCAACGCGCTCTCCCGGGTCTGGCTCGAGCAGCTGCAGAAGCAGGGCCGGTCGATGGACGACACCGACCTGCCGATGCTGCGCGAAGACCTGCGCCTGGCCGACGATGTGCGGGTCGCACTGAACACCGCCTGGCTGCCGCTGACCCCGCAGAAACTGCTGCAGGATCTCTATGCGCGGCCGCAATGGCTGGAGGAACTCACCCCCCGCTGGCGTTTCGCCCAGCGCAAGCTGCTGGCACGCCCGCGCGACGCCGAGTTCACGATCGCCGACATTCCGCTGCTCGACGAAGCCGCCGAACTGCTCGGTGAGTACAACGCGGTGGACCAGGCCAAGAAGCGCGCGCTCAAGGAACAACGGGGGCGCGATGTGGAGAACGCCGAGACGGCCATCGAGAACATGCAGGTGAAGGGCTTGGTCAACGCAAAAGACCTCGCCGCCCGAGCCGGTGAACTCGATGAGCGCTCGACGACCAGTGAGCGCGCCGCCCGGGATCGCAGCTGGACCTACGGCCACGTCGTCATCGACGAAGCCCAGGAATTGTCGCCGATGCAGTGGCGGCTGGTGCTGCGGCGTGGTCCGCGCCGGTCATTCACGATCGTGGGTGACATCGCGCAGGCGGCCAGCGCCGCGGCATCCGCTACCTGGAAAGAAGCGTTGCAGCCGGTGCTCGACGGCTCGCCCGAAGCGGACCGTTGGCGGCTCGAAGAGCTCACCGTGAACTACCGCACCCCCAGCCAGATCGCCACGGCGGCCGAAACGGTGGCGCTCTCACACGGTCTGTCGATCACGCCGTCGCGCACGGTGCGGTCGAGTGAGTGGCCGGTCGAAACGGTAGCGGATGCCGCGGTGGCGGTCCGCAGCGACCGCGCGCTCGGCGCAGGTGGCACCCTCGCCGTGATCGTCGTCGACGCCGGGCTCGATGAGCTCGAAGCCACCCTGCGCGCCGAATTCGGCGATCTGCTCGGCGTCGGAGCACTCGGCCTGAGCCGGGAGATTGCGTTGCTCACGCCGCGAGACGCGAAGGGGCTGGAGTTCGACGCGGTGATCGTCGTCGACCCGACGGCCATTCTCGCGGCCTCCGAGCGTGGCGCCGGCGCACTCTACGTAGCGATGACCCGGGCCACGCAGCGGCTGTACCTCGTGGGGGACGCGCCGCTGGGCGATACACAGACTTCCTCCGTGGCTTAATTAGGAAATCCGTGGGGCGTAGCGCGTCTTGCCCGCGGAGCAGGGCGGGACCGGGCCACCGGCCGCACGGATTTCCTGAATTAGCCATGGGTAATGCGGGAGCCGTGGGCCGCCTACCCAGTCGGCTAGCGTTGAACCATGACATCGGAGTCCACGCCCACACCCTTTTCCAGCCTCGACGACTACATCGCGCTGCCCCGCGTTGAGGGTCTCGCGCTCTCGCCCGACGGCCAGCGCGTCGTACTCACCGTCGCCACCCTCACCCGCGATCAGACGAGCTACGAGCGCGCACTCTGGTCGGTGGCCGCCGACGGCAGTGGTGTTCCCACCCGCCTGACCCGGTCGGCGAAGGGCGAATCGCAGGCGGCGTTCACGGCCGCCGGTGATGTACTGTTCGTCTCCGGCCGGCCCGACGCGGCCGCTGCAGAGAAGGACGCCGAGGCCGCCCAGCTCTGGCTGCTCCCCGCCGCCGGCGGCGAGGCCCGCGCGATCACCCGGCTCGCCGGGGGAGTCTCCGGCATCGCCGCGGTGGCGACCGCCGCGCGGTCCCTCGTGATCGCGGCCGACCTGCTACCGAGCGCCGCCGACCTCGAAGCTGAGAGCGCCGCCCGCAAGGAACGAACTGAGAAAAAGGTCGCGGCCATTCTGCACGAGAGCTATCCGGTGCGCTTCTGGGACCACGACCTCGGCCCCGCAGAACCCCACCTGCTCGCGCTCGACCTCGCAGACCTGCACGACACGATTACGGCCCCCACAATCAACAGCGAAGCGGATGCCCCCGCCCCCTACCCCGCCGACCTCCCACGTCCCCGAGACCTCACGCCCACCCCCGGCCGCACCATGGACACCGCCGGCCAGGCCCTGACCCCCGACGGATCCACGCTCATCGTGGCGCTGCGGGTGGCCGAGCAGCGCTCCGGCCGGTACGTTCTGGTGTCCATCGACGTCGCGACCGGCGCCCAGACCACCCTGTTCGACGAGCCGAAGGTCGACTTCGAATCGCCAACCGTGAGCATCGACGGCCGCCAGGTCGCCTTCGTACGTTCCGCCGTCAGTACGCCGGACGGCCCGGCCGACCAGGAGATCTGGGTCGCCGACCTCGACGGCGGCCACCCGCGCCGCCTCGCCGCCGAGTGGGACCGTTGGCCGTCGAGCTTGGTCTTCGACTCGCCGGCAGACTCGCCGGCCGACTCGAGCCAGGCCCTCATCGTCACCGCCGACCACGACGGCCGCGGACCGATCTTTCGGGTGCCGCTCGATGGCGGCACGCCCGAACAGCTCACGACCGACGACTTCAGCTATACCAACGTCTCTGTCGACGCCCAGACCGGCGCCATAGTCGCGTTGCGTTCCTCGTGGATCACGCCGGCGCATCCGGTGCGGATCAGCCGGTCCGGTGTCATCACCACGCTCGCTACCCCGGCCGCGCTGCCTGTGGTTCCGGGCACGATCACGGAGGTGGAGACCGTGGCGGAGGACGGAGCACGAGTGCGCGCGTGGCTGCTGCTGCCTGCGGGAGCCTCGATACAGCATCCGGCACCGCTGTTGCTCTGGATTCACGGCGGCCCGCTGAACAGCTGGAACGCGTGGAGCTGGCGGTGGAGCCCGCTGCTCGCCGTGGCTCGCGGCTACGCGGTGCTACTGCCCGACCCGGCGCTCTCGACCGGCTATGGCCTGGATTTCATCGCGCGTGGCTGGAACTCCTGGGGCGCCAAGCCGTACACCGACCTGCTCGCGATTACGGATGCCGCCGAAGCGCTCCCCGAGATCGATGAGTCTCTGACCGCGGCGATGGGCGGATCATTCGGCGGCTACATGGCCAACTGGGTGGCCGGCCACACCGACCGGTTCCGCGCCATCGTGAGCCACGCGAGCCTGTGGTCGCTCGACCAGTTCAACGGCACGACTGATAACTCCGAGTACTGGCAGAGCATCTTCTCGGCGCAGGGCATGATCGACAACTCGCCGCACCAGGCGGTGCGCGACATTGTCACGCCGATGCTCGTCATTCACGGCGACCACGACTACCGGGTGCCGATCGGCGAGAGCCTGCGGCTGTGGTCGGAACTGGCCGAGCACCACGCCACTGCCGACGGCAGTACCCAGCACAAGTTCCTCTTCTTTCCCGATGAGAACCACTGGGTGTTGAAGCCGCAGCACGCGGTGATCTGGTACGAGACCGTGTTCGCGTTTCTCGACCAGCACGTGCACGGCGCCAACTGGAAGCGGCCGCGCCTGCTCGGCTGAGCGTACGACCCGGCCGGGAGTTTCGGTTAAAGTGGAGAGCTGGAGAGGAACCAGCTATTGAGTGATATTGCGAGCGAATTGGCGCGGGTGCGCGAAGCCTTCGACAAACCCACCCTGCGCCTGCTCGACCGCAAGTGGGCGCCGTTCGTGCTCGCCGTGTTCAAGAGCTCGTTCAGCCGGGACCGACGCAGCGTGCCGTGCGAACTGCTGCACACCCAGGTGGATGCCTACCTCGCCGACCTCCGCAGCATCGGCATCGACGCCCCAGAGAAAACCGGCCGGGCCCTGTGCGTGCAGTGGATGAACGACCTCTGGCTGTACCGCGAAGTGCGCGACACTGCTGACGGCAACCAGGAGCACTACTCGCTCACCAGCCACGCCCTCGAAGCCCTGCTGCTCGTTAACGGTCTCGCCCGGGATCGGGCGCTGATCAGCGAATCCCGACTCAGCACCATCGTCGACACGGTGCGCCACCGGGCCACGGAGGCCAACCCCGATCGTGAACAGCGGGTGCGCCGCCTCGACCAGCAGATCGACGAGCTGACCAGCGAGCGCGATCGCCTGGCCGGAGGCGGCGACATTGCAGCCGCCTCGAACGAGCAGATGCACGAGGGCTACGCCGACCTCATCGACCTCATTCAGCAGCTGCCGAGCGACTTCAAACGGGTTGAAGAATCCGTCGCGGCCATGCACCGGCAGATCGTCAGCGACTTTCGCGGCGAGGAACGCCCGATCAGCGAGGTCCTCGACGACTACCTCGCCAAAACGGATGCCCTCATGTCGTCAACCGCGGAGGGTCGGGCCTTCGAGGGCGCCTTCACCCTGCTGCGCAACGACACTCTCATGCAGGGGCTGAAAGCCGACCTCGAAACGATTCTGCTGCATCCGTTCGCCCTGGAACTGAGTTCTGCCGAACGTCGCAGCTTCATGAGCACGGTGACGCTGCTGCGCAAGGGCATCGACGACGTGCTCACCCAGCGCAAGGGACTCACCACCACCCTGCGCGAGCACATCGTCAACCACGACGTCGTGAAAGACCGCGAGCTCGAACGAGTGCTGCGGGACATCAACCGTGAACTCGCGACCTGGATGCAGACCGCAGGTCCCCGCGCTACCGTCACCGCCGAGCTCATGCCCGGCACCCTCGACGTCGAACATCTGCGGGAGCGGTTCTACGATCCGGTCGCCCATCGGGCCCCGCCGGCACTGATCGACGTGTCCGCCGCGGCGCCCGCAGCCCCGAGCCTCGGTGACCTGCGCCAGCAGGGCGGTCCGCTGCTCGAAGAACTGCGTGACGCTCTCGTGGCGGCCTTCGGCGCGGGTTCCGTCGCTGGTTCCGGTGCGGGGGAGGCGGCATCCGTTGGTGGCTTGTTCAACGGATTCGACGTGATTCTGCGCCGGCCGGTGGAGATTCTCGGCCTGCTGCAGCTCGCCGCCCAGCTCAGCCAGACAACCGATTCGACCGGCCTGGAAAGCTTCGAAACGGTGCGACCGGATGGCTCGGTGCGGCTCTTCGACGTGCCCCGCCGTATTCTGACCGACGACGACACGGCGGCCCTGGCCGCTCAGAATTTGGGATACCAGCATGAATGACGAATTGTCGGATGACCTGGCGCGCGACCTGGAAAACACCGGGATCGACAGCGACCCGCGGAGCCTGTCGCTGTTCGAGGGCGATGAGGGCGGACTCAGCGTGGAGCAGCGCCGCACCCTTGTGTTGCTGCTGAAGCACCGCTACATCTCGGCGGCCCTGCAGCCGGCCGAATGGCAGACGCTGCTCGCCTCGCAGAGCCTGCTCAAGTCGCGCCTCAACGACGTTTTCCTGGACCTGCACGTCGACCTGCACTACGAGGTCGCGTACAAGCGGCAGGCGGTTGCCGAGGGCGGCGAACGGTTTCCCACGCTGCTGCACGACGTCGCGTACACCCGCGAAGAGACCATTCTGCTCGTGCTGCTGCGCCAGCGGTTTCGCAGCGAACGGGCAGGCGGCCAGGAGATCGTGCTCGTCGACCGGGAGAACCTGGTCGAGAACGTCGCGCACTTTCGCCCGGACTACGCCACCGACCTCTCCGGCGACGCCCGCAAGGCGTCGGCCGCGGTCGACAGCCTCGCCAAGGCGCGGGTGCTGCTGAAGACCAGCGACCCTGACCGGTTTCGCGTTTCGGCGGTGATCGAGGTGCTTTTGTCGGTGGAACGCCTCGGCGAACTGCTCGACTGGTTGCGCGAAGAGAACGGCGACGCCACCAACGATGACCCATCGCTCACCGCCTCGCACCAGGAGCTGCTCGTATGAACGATTCCCCGCTGTTCTACCTTGACGGTGCTACCGAGGGCACCACCCAGTGGCGGGCCGAATCGATGCAACTGGTGAACTGGGGCGGTTTTCACGGCCATCACGAGATAGATTTCGCGGTGCAGTCCACGCTCGTCTCCGGTGCGTCGGGAACCGGAAAGAGCAGCCTGCTCGACGCCTATCTGGCACTGATGATGCCCTCGGACACCCCGTTCAACGGTGCCTCGAACGACGCCGGTTCCGGCCGCGCGCGCAGCGTTGACCAGCGCAACCTGATGACCTACCTGCGCGGCAAGACCGACGCCAACCGGGAAGCCACCACCGGGGAGCTCACCGACCAGGTGCTGCGCGGCGCACACGAGGCCACCTGGGGCGCCATTGCATTGACCCTGATCGACGACAACCAGCGCCGATTCACCGTGCTGCGGGCCTACTTCGTGCCGCGCGGCGCCCACAAATTCGCCGACGTCACCATGAAAATGGCCACCACAGACGGATCCCTCGACCTGCGCGACCTCGCCTCCTGCGCCGAAAGTCGGTTCGACAAGCGCGCGCTCAAGGCCCGCTTCGAGGGCCTCGACGTGTTCGACACCTACGCGGCGTTCGCCCAGACCCTGTACACCCGGCTCGGAATCGGCGCGAACGGCGAGGGTGGCAAAGCACTGCGCCTGCTCGCCCGCATCCAGGCCGGCCAGCAGGTGAAAACGGTCGACGGACTCTACAAGTCGATGGTGCTCGAAGAGCCGGCGACCTTTGCCGCCGCCGACAAAGCGGTCGACCACTTCGAAGACCTCGAACGCTCCTACGGCGCCATGGTCACCGAAGCCCAGAAAGCCCAGGTGCTCGAACGCCTGCCCGACCTGCACCAGGCCTACGAAACGGCCACCGCCAAGGCCGACCTGGTCGACACCTTTGGCGTGCACCGCGCCGGGAACACCCCGTTCGTGCTCTGGCAGCTGCTCACCGAGCAGACCCTGCTCGAGGCCGCCGCCGATACCAACCGGGCCGCCCGCCGTGACAACCAGGCCGCCCAGATTCAGGCCCGCGACGTGGAGACCGCGCTCAAGACCCGCTTAGCCGAGCTGCAACAGCAGCAGCGCGACAACGGCGGCGACGTGCTCGAACGTCTGCAGACCGAACTCGTGCACCTCGGCAACCAGCACGACGACGTGGCTCGTGAGCGCGCCGGCTTCGACGACCGGGTCAAGGTTTTGGCCGTGCCGATCGATTCCGCCGCCGGCTTCGCGGCCGCCCAGCAGGGCGCTGACCGGTTTGCCGCTGGTTTCGCCGACGCCGAGGCCGCCCTGGAGGCGACCCGCTCGGCACTACAACGCGAGTCGTACCCGGTGGAGGAGGGCATCCGCTCACTCAAGCAGGAGCGGGCGTTTTTGACCGGGCGCGAAAGCCTCGTGCCCCAGACGCTAGATAAGGCTCGGCTGCTGATCGCCGAGGCTGCCGGCATTGGCGCCGAGGAGTTGCCGTTCGTGGCCGAACTCATCGACCTCGCCGCCGGTGAAGAAGCGTGGCGGCAGGCCGCCGAGGTGATCCTATCGTCGGTCGTGCGCGTGCTGCTCGTTGACGAGACGCGGCTGGCGCACCTGAGCGCGGCGATCGACCCGTTGCAGCTGCCGCTGCGCATCCACTTTGAGGGGGTGGCGCTGAAGCCGCACGAGGCCGTGGCCGGCGACGCCCGGTACATGTCGGGCAAGCTCGACGTGAAGGATTCCCCGTTCAGCAGCTGGGTTCAGGCGCGCCTTCGCTCGTCGAACCTCGACGCTCTGTGCGTGGCCGACCCGTCCGAGCTGGGTGGCGGGGGTGCACGGGTGACCCCGAGCGGGCAGACCCGCAACGGTTCCCGCGGAGCCCATGGCGCGAACAGCGGCCAGAAATCGATCATCGGGTTTTCCAGCCGGGCTCGGCTGGACGACATTGCGGTGGAGCTGGCCGCGCAGGGGCTGGCGGCCGACGCTGTCGCGGGGCGGGCATCCGCTGTGTCGGGGCAACTGGGTGAGCTGCGGGAACAGCAGGCCGCTCACCAGCACATTCTCGACACGGACTGGTCGTCGATCGACGTCGCTGCGGCCACCGCGCGCATTGCCGATAAGAAGTCCGAATACGAGCGGATGCGCTCCGGCAGCGATATCCTGCGCGCCCTGAGCGACGAAGAGGGCCGGCTCACCCTCGAACTCGACGCTGCCCAGAAACTCAAGCACACCACCGACGGGGTCGGTTCGGTGCTGGGCGAGGAGCAGGGCAGCATCGTCGACGCGCAGGACACGGTGAACGACCGACTCGAGCAGATCGAACGGGGCGAGGCCCTGACCCTGTCAGAGGAGCACGCCGCACACCTGAACGAACAGTTCGCGCTGGTTACCGACCGGAACGACCTCGCCGGTTTCCCTGGCGGTCTGAAGCGCCTGCGCGAGCGGTTGATCGACCAGTCGGCGCAGGATCGTGACCGCGCAGCCCGTGACCGGGCCACCATGATCGGCATCTTCTCGACCTACCAGGCCCGCTGGCCCGACCCGAATATCGGTGTCGCGCTCGAATCGGTCACGAGCTACACCGACATCCTCGACGCCATCCGCACCCTCGGCCTCTCCGAGCGTCGTCAGGAATGGAAGCGGCGGCTGTCGGCGTGGAGCGGCCAGGACCTCGTGCCGCTCACCGGCGCCTTCAACACCGCGATCGAAGAAATCGAAGACCGGCTGCGGCCGATCAACGAGATCCTCGCGACCCTGCCGTTCGGTGCGACCCGTGACCGGTTGCAGATCGCGCTGCGGCGGCTGCACCGGGACGATGCGACGGCCTTTCGCAAGGAGCTCAAGGTGCTTTCCTCGGGTGCGACCGAGCAATTCACCGATGACGAGACCGAAGACCGATTCACCCGGCTGCAGCAGTTTATGAGCCTGATCCGCCCTGGTACCGCTGAGACGCCTTCGCAGCGGGACCTGCTGCTCGACGTTCGGCAGCACGTGGAGATCACCGCCGTGCGCGTCACACCGGAGGGAGCCCGGGTCAGTACCTACTCGTCGCTCGGCGGCAAGAGCGGCGGCGAGTCGCAGGAACTCGTGGCCTTCGTCGTCGGCGCCGCCCTGCGCTTTCAGCTCGGCGACGAGAGCCGTACCCGGCCGCGCTTCGCCCCGGTGTTCCTCGACGAGGGATTTGTCAAATCCGACGCCGAATTCGCAGGCCGGGCCGTGGCCGCGTGGAAGGGCCTCGGCTTTCAGCTCATCATCGGAGCCCCGCTCGACAAGGTCACCGCCCTGGAACCGCACATGCAGTTGGTGCTGTCGATCACCAAGAACACGGCCACCGGCTATTCCTACATCACGCCGCTGGCGTCGCCGGAGGCTGCTGCCTGATTCATATATGGGCAGCCCGGCCAAGTAGGCGCTCTGCGGAACCGGATCCGCGGGCTGACCCGGCCTGTTCGGTCGTACCGGCTTGGGCGTAACATGTGTGCGTGTATGCCCTTCGACAGGCCCCGAGTACTGGAGCAGATTCGTGATGAGAATGCGACAGCTGAATCGCAATCCCAGTTTTCGTAACCCCACGTTTCTCTCCACGTGGCTGCTGTGGCTGGTCGGCGTTCTGGCTTTCCCTATTGCCGGCCTGGCCGGTACGGCGGTGGGCGGACGGGTCAGCAACCCGGTGTCTGCCCTCATCGGCGGGGCGGTCTGTGGTGTGGTCATCGGTGTCGGCCAGGTGCTGACCAGCCGGCGACGTCTCAACCCCCTCATCTGGATACCGCTCACCGCGATCGGCATGGGCCTCGGGCTTCTGCTCGGCTCGACCGTCGTGAACTATCGAACAACCTTGGCCGAGCTCGCCCTGATGGGAGCGATCACAGGTCTCGTGCTCGGCGCGGCGCAGGCTGTAGCACTGCCGCCGCGCGCCCGGCGACGCTGGGTGTGGGCTCTCGGCGTGGCCGCGCTCTGGGCGCTCGGCTGGACCGTGACGACTCTGGCGGGAGTGAACGTCGATGCCCAGTTCACCAATTTCGGCGCGATTGGTGCGCTGACGTTCACCGCGCTGTCCGGGCTGCTGCTGCACGTGCTGCTGCCGTTTTACCCGGCCTCGGGCATGTGGTTGCGGTCGAGGCCGGTCCATCCGTCGCTCTGACGCTCGGGGGCGCGCATCCGTTCTCAGTGGCGGCGGACCCGGGACGTGCGCCACGCCTGCCACGCACCGGTAGCCCAGAGCGCCCACAGCACCAGCAGGGGTTGAAAGATTAGCCGGATACCCCGCGACAGATCCGAATTGAGCCCGAACGAGTCGGTAGCCGTAACGAACTGGGAAATATTGCCGGGAAAGATCGCCACGAAGAACGCGGCCACGACCCAGCCCACCGGCACCCGCCAGCGGTGCAGGACAAGCAGCGCGAGTCCGAGGGTGATCTCGGCGATTCCGGAGAGTACGACCACGAGGTCAGGGCCGAGCGGAACCCAGGTCGGAACCTGCGCCTGAAACGCCTCGCGATTGAACGTGAGGTGACTGATTCCAGCCAGCAGAAGGAAGGTGCCGAGGGCCAGCCGGCCGAGGAGTCGAGGCAGTGAACGGCGCGAGTGAGCCGCGGCGGGACGAGGTTCAGGAAGAATCATCGACCTGAGTCTATGTGCCCCGGGGTGCGGCGCGCCAACTAGCGGCCGAGTAGGCGAGCGAAGAAGCCGCCGGTGGACTTCTCCTTCACGTGTCCCTCGCAGCGCTGGTTGCGGGGCACGCCCTTCATAACCTGGTCGACGTGCTGGCCGCAGCCGGCCCAAGTGGTCTTCTGACAGGTCTTGCAGGTGACTGCTCTGCACATGGTGGGTGCCTTTCGTTGGGGGAGGTGTCTCTACACTATACCCTTGGGGGTATACAGAGAATTCACACGTGATGAACGGATGCTCCCGCCCCGGTCGGTGTATCGTTCGAGCGTCGACCACGTGGCTGGCTGAACAGATCGAGAGCGGTGCAGCATGAGCAGTGAACCTCCTATCAACGACGTCACCGACGACGACATCGAGGTCACACACTCCAAATCCTGGGCCGCCGGTGTACCCGGCGTGCTGCACTCGATGGAGCCGGCGATCACCCAGATGGGCGCTGTGCGGGGCATGCGGGCGCTGCTGTCGATGAACCAGAAAGACGGGTTCGACTGCATGAGTTGTGCTTGGCCAGACCCCGACCATCGTAAGGCCTTCGAATTCTGCGAGAACGGCGCCAAAGCGGTCACCTGGGAGGCGACGCCGATCACCATCCCGACCAGCTTCTGGGCAGAGCACTCGCTCGCCGACCTGCGTGAGAAGAGCGAATACTGGCTCGGCATGCAGGGCCGGCTGGTCGAACCGGTCTACAAACCGGCCGGCAGCGACCACTACCGCCCGGTCAGCTGGCCCGAAGCCTTTCGGGTGATCTCCGCCAAGCTCAATGCCCTGGACTCACCCGACCAGGCCGCGTTCTATACCAGCGGCCGCGCCTCCAACGAGGCCGCGTTCGCCTACCAACTGTTCGCTCGCGCGTACGGCACCAACAATCTGCCCGACTGTTCCAACATGTGTCACGAGTCCACCGGCTGGGCCATGGGTCAGACCGTCGGTATCGGCAAGAGCACGATCAGCTATGACGACTTCGCCAAGTCTGACCTGATCATCATCATGGGGCAGAACCCCGGCACCAACCACCCGCGCATGCTCACCGCGCTCGAAGAGGCGAAGGACGCCGGCGCCCAGATCGTCGCGGTCAACCCGCTGCCCGAGGCCGGCCTGCGCCGCTACAAGAACCCACAACGAGTGCGCGGAGTCATCGGCCACGGCACCGACATCGCCGACCAGTTTCTGCAGATCCGCATCGGCGGTGACATGGCGCTGCTGCAGGCCGTCTCCAAACGGGTGCTCGACGCCGAAGATGCCAGCCCCGGAACCGTGCTCGACCAGGCCTTCCTCGACGAACACTGTCACGGACTGGCCGAATTGCGCGAGCATCTCGCCCAGCTGGACGAGCGGATGGTGCTGGCCGCGACGGGCCTGCGCGCGGCCCAAATCGATGAACTGGCGAAGCGGTATATCAGCGCCGATCGGGTGATCATCACTTGGGCGATGGGGCTCACCCAGCAGAAAAAGGGCGTCGTGACCATCAAGGAGATCATCAACCTGCTGCTGTTGCGTGGCAACATCGGCAAGCCCGGCGCCGGCGCCTCGCCGATTCGCGGCCACAGCAACGTGCAGGGCGACCGCACCATGGGCATCTGGGAGCAGATGCCGCCGGCCTTCCTCGACGCACTGGAAAAAGAGTTCGGCTTCAATCCGCCGCGCAAGCACGGTGTGGACTCCGTCGACGGGGTTCGCGCCATGCGGGACGGAAAGATGAAGGTGTGGATGGGCCTTGGCGGCAATTTCGTCGCAGCCATGAGCGACACCGGCATTGCCGAGGCCGCCATGGCGCGCACGGAGATGAGCGTGCAGATTTCCACCAAGCTTAACCGGTCGCACGCCGTGACCGGCGAGGAGGCTCTGATTTTGCCGACCATGGGCCGCACCGAGATTGACGAGCAGGCCACTGGGGAGCAGTTCGTCTCGGTCGAAGATTCGGTCTGCGCGGTGCATCCGTCCTGGGGCAAGCTCAAGCCGGTCTCGACGAACCTGCTCTCCGAGGTCGCGATCATCTCGCGCCTGGCCCGGGCGGTACTCAGCGACAAGGTGGCGGTGGACTGGGCCGGTTTCGAGGCCGACTACGACCTGATTCGCGAGCATATCTCGCACGTCGTGGGCGGCTGCGAAAACTACAACGAGCGCATCCGTCAGGAGGGCGGTTTCGTGCTGCCGAACGGCCCGCGCGACTCCCGCACCTTCAACACTCCCACCGGCAAGGCCATGCTGACCACGAACACGCTGGAGCACCTCGAGGTGCCGCCCGGGCGTCTCGTGCTGCAGACGCTGCGCAGCCACGACCAGTTCAACACCACCATCTACGGCCTGGACGATCGCTACCGCGGCATCAAGAAGGGTCGGCACGTGGTCTTCATCAACAAGAAAGACCTGATCAATCTCGGCTTCAATGACGGCGACCTGGTCGACGTGCACAGCGAGTTCAGCGACAACGTCGACCGGGTGCTGCGCGGCTACCGGCTGGTCGCCTACCCGACGCCGCGCGGCTGCGCTGCCGCGTACTATCCGGAGGCGAACGTGCTGGTGCCGCTCGACAGCGTTGCCGACGGTAGTAACACGCCGGTGTCGAAGGCCGTCATCATTCGATTGGAGCCTGCTGCCCAGTCGTGAAAGCTAGTGTGCCCATGGTTACTGAGCAGTATTGACCCAGCCGGCCTCGTCGGGGTTCTCCTCCGCGGGCTGCCGGCAGACATCGAGCACGATCTCCGCTGCCCGGGCGATCGCTAACTGCGAGGCTATCGTCGAGTTGGCTGCGGCGAGGCCTGCGGCGTAGCCGACGACGAAGGTGGTGATCGGGGCGGCCATGGGGCTGACAGCGTGAGCAGCCTCATCGGCGACGTTGAGAATGAGGTGGTTGTCCAGTTCCAGGTCCAGAATCTGCAGGGCCTGGCTGAGCCGGCGGGTCCACTGCTGGAGGATCTTTTCG
This sequence comes from Cryobacterium sp. TMT1-2-2, assembly GCF_004403505.1. Classification (NCBI taxonomy): domain Bacteria; kingdom Bacillati; phylum Actinomycetota; class Actinomycetes; order Micrococcales; family Microbacteriaceae; genus Cryobacterium; species Cryobacterium sp. TMT1-2-2. The sequence goes on from NZ_SOGS01000015.1 coordinate 106,192, forward strand.
TCTACGGCGTTATGCGTCACAGCAGCTCCTTGAGTTGTCGGGTCTCACGTGTCGGATGCATCGGATGCTTAGCTGATCTGAGGGTACCCTCGCCGGAGAATTTCTGTGCAACGAAATAGTGCCGACCGCGCGTTACCAACCCACCGTGCCCGCGGCCCCCTTGAACGGTCCGGCGATTTTTGCCGTGATCCAGCCGCCGTAGTAGTCACCCTCCTGCGCCCGGACGGTTTCACCGTCAACGGTGCAGCGCGTCATGGCTCCCGGGTAGATCGCCACCCGGTCCGCCAGCGTTTCGAAGCCTGCGGTCGGCGTGGGATAGAACCAGGCGGCCCGGGCGCTTGAACCGACGGTGAGGTAGCCAGCGACGCCCTTGTATTCGCAGTAGCTGTGGCCCGATGCGGGTTGCAGCAGGCCAGGGTCGAACGCCGTGCGTGGCAGGTAGTACACCGGGGGATGGCTGGTTTCCAGCACCCGCACCACGTCGGTTGTGTCGGCGATCGTCACGCCGTCGAGTTCGATCGTGACGTGCTCACCGGTGTGTTCGACGCGCGGCGGTCGCGGGTAGTCCCAGACGGATTCCTGGCCCGGGCGGAGGGGATCGCGTTTCACTCGCTCATTCATGAGCCGATGCTAGAACGGTAACCTGCGAAGTCAGCTGTCAGTTCTGTGCGGGCGCAGGTTTCGGGGACGCAGGGCGACCACGGTCAGCGCGGCGGCCAGCACCGCGAGACCGGCGACCATGCCGACCGTGCCGCCCCAGCCCCACTGTACGAAGAACACGCCGCCCAGCCAGCCGAACAGGCTCGATCCGGCGTAGTAGGACAGGTTGTACAGCGATGATGCCTGGGCGCGACCGACCGTGGCCTCGGCGCCGGTCCACCCGGAGGCCACGGCGTGCGCGGCAAAGAAGCCGGCCGTGGCCAGCACGAGGCCGAGCAGAACGACCACGAGCACGCTCGACAGGGTTAGAAGCACGCCCACTGTCATGCAGGCGAGCGAGCCGAGCAGAATCGACCAGCGTCCGAATCGGGCAGCCAGGATGCCGGCCTGGGCCGACGACCAGGTTCCGGCGAGGTAGGCCACGAAGACGAGACTGATCAGGGCTTGCGGAAGGTTGAAAGGGTCGTGGGCTAGGCGAAAACCGAGGTAGTTGTAGAGGGCAACGAACCCGCCCATCAGCAGAAACCCCTGGGCATAGAGCGCGAGCAGGCGCGGTGACTTGAGGTTGGCGCCGAGTAGCCTGACCAGGCTGAGATCCGTGCCGCGTTCGCGTGCCCGGCGCGGCACAAAACCGCGAGGCGCCGGAATCAGACTGATGAACAGCACGGCCGACACCGCGCAGAGCACGCCGACGGTGAAAACGCCGACCCGCCAGTTGGTCAGTTCGGTGACCGGCCCGGCCACGAGACGCCCGACCAGTCCACCGATCGAGGTGCCGGCCACGTAGGTGCCCGCCGCACGGGCGGCGTGCCTTGGTTCGATCTCCTCGCTCAGGTAGGCGATCGCGATCGCCGGCACCCCGCCGAGCATCAACCCTTCGACGAAACGGCCGGTGAGCAACAGCGAGAAGGTGGGCGCGAACGGCACCAGCAGCCCGAACACCGTGGCGGCGATCACCGCGATCGACATGGCCCGCACCCGGCCGAGCCGGTCGGCTACGAGCGACCAGGGAATCACGCCGATGGCCAGGCCGAGTGTCGATGCGGAGATGACGAGGGCGGCATCCGCTGCGCTGACCCCCACGTCGCCGGCGATCTGGGCGAGCACAGCCTGGGGTGAGTAGAGCTGGGCGAACGTGGCGATGCCGGCGAAGAACAGTCCGGCGAGCAGTTTGCGGTAGTCGGAGCTGCCGTGCGAGTGCCCGTTCCAGCTCGCGGATGCCGACGCCCGGCCCGGGTGCGCGGGCGTCATCTGCGGGTGGTCAGGACTGGGGGCACTCGTTCAGAGTACGCGGCTGCGCGGGGTCAGGGTGCGCAGGCCGCCGAGCGCGTACACGCCGGCACCGAACAGCACGGCAGCCTCGGGCGGTCCGCCAGCAGGATCCAGTCCAGTACGGCGTAGATCGGAATGATGATGTGCAGAATGTCATTCGACCACTGCAGGTTGAAGGAGTTCAGCCCGGCGTCGGCGAGCAGGGTGTTGTAGACGACGCCGACCCGCGTGCATTCACGATTCTGACGGTTCCGGATCGACTGCGGAGCCAGGGCGACCCGTGGGCGACGATGCATGGGCACCCCGGCACCATCGACACCCCGTATTCGTGGTGGGAACGCGATCTGTCCAACGGGCTCGGCGAGCTGCCATTTCCGCCGGACTTTCCGAAGATGCCGGGGGAGCCGCCGCGCGTGCAGCCCAGCCGCGCCCGGAAGCCCGGCTAGCCCGCCGCCCGAGCCCGCGGTCAGTTCGCGATGCGCTCGGCCGCCAGGGGTGGCTCCGGCGGGGTGCCAGTGCCGAACGGGTGCCCGCCGAGGTCGGCGCGAGCGTGCGGGGCCAGCCAGGCCGCGGCATCCGGTCCCTTAGGCACGATGCCGCTCGGGTTGATGTCCACGTGGGTCACGTAATAGTGTTTCTTGATCTGGTCGAAGTCGATGGTGTCGCCGAACCCGGGGGTCTGGAACAGGTCGCGGGCGTAGGCCCACAGCACCGGCATCTCGCTGAGCTTGTTGCGATTGCACTTGAAATGCCCGTGATAGACCGAGTCGAACCGGGCCAGGGTGGTGAACAAGCGGATGTCCGCCTCGGTGATCGTGTCGCCCACGAGATACCGCTGCCCGGCCAGGCGCTGTTCGAGCCAGTCGAGCCGCGCGAACAGGGCGTCGTAAGCCCGCTCATAGGACTTCTGGCTGCCGGCGAAACCGCACTTGTAGACGCCGTTGTTCACGTCGTGAAAGATCAGGTTGGCGACCTCGTCGATCTCGGCCCGCAGCACCTCGGGGTAGAGGTCGGGGGCGCCGGGACGGTGGTACTGCGTCCACTGCGTCTCGAAATCGAGGGTGATCTGCGGGTAGTTGTTGGTGACGACCTTACCGCTTGGCACATCGACGATCGCCGGCACGGTGATGCCGCGGGGATAGTCGGGAAAGCGGGCGAAGAAGGCCTGCTGCAGGCGTTCGATGCCGAGCACCGGGTCGAGGCCGCCGGGGTCGAGGTCGAAGGTCCAGCTGTTCTTGTCGTGCGTGGGGCCGGGCAGACCGAGCGAGATCACACCCTCAAGGCCGAGCAGGCGGCGCACGATGGTGGTGCGGTTCGCCCAGGGACAGGCGCGGGCCGCGACCAGGCGGTACCGGCCGGGTTCGACCGGCCAGCCGTCCCGGCCGTCCTGGGTGATGCGGTCTTCGATGTAATTGGTGTCGCGGTTGAAATCCAGGCCGGGCGTGATGTAACTGGGGTCGAGGCGCATGCGTCCACGCTACGCGCTGCCGGGCTCCGCTGTGAGTTCGGCCGTGAGTTCGGCCGTGATCTCCGCGTCGGTGCGCGCGTCGATGATGCCCCACATCATGTGGGTGGGGCCGCTGCTATCGCTCGGTTCCACCCGTGGCCGGCTGGCCCAGCCGCGGGAGACGGCGGCAGCACCGAGTTGCGCGAGCGAAGCCGCGACGCGGTTCTTGCGAATCTTGCCGGCCAGCACGCTGCCGTCGGGCGCCTGACGCCAGCCGCGTTTGTGGGCGATCACCCGTCCGATCTCTTCGTCGGTCAGCCAGCGCGAAAAACTGCGGGTGGGCGGGTCGATGGCGATCAGCTTCATGCCCACACTGTACCCGCCTCCGCACCGTGAGAACGCCGAGCAATCCGGCGACGCTGTCGGAAAAATCTGTGCCCCGAGCTGCGTGCGATCGACTGATCCGGGCGATAATCACAGCATCACCCCGACAACATAAGGAGAACCACCATGAGCAGTCGACTCAGCCCGTATCTCGGTTTTCGCGACACCGCGCGCGAAGCCATGGACTTCTACCAGAGTGTCTTCGGCGGAGAGATTACGCGCAGCACCTTCGGTGAATTCAACGCGAGCGACGATCCGGCCGAGAAGGACAAGATCATGCACTCGGAACTGACCATTACGAGCGGTTTCTCGCTCATGGCTTCTGACACCCCCAGCAGTATGGAACTTGCCACCAGCAGCAGCGTCACCGTGTCCCTCAGTGGCGACGATGACGCCGAACTGACCGGGTACTGGGAGAAGTTGCTCGAAGGCGGCACCGCGACCATGCCGCTCAGCAAGGCACCCTGGGGTGACAGCTTCGGCATGCTGGTCGACAAATTCGGCACCAACTGGATGGTCAACATCGCGGGGGCCACGGCGGATACGGCCTCCTCGAGCGGCACGAAGTCAGTCCGCGACGACGTCACCCGGTGACTTGTCGGGGCGCCAGCCCCGCCACGAGGGCTGGCGCAGCCGACCGGTCGCTGTCCATTCGGCGAACTCCACCTCGGCGACGAGGGTGGGGCGCACCCAGACGGCGCTCTGGGCATCCGTTGCAGGAATGTCACTGAACGGTGTGGTCTTTCGCACCAGCCGGGTCAGTCGAGAACGGATGTCGGTGAGGTCGCGTTCCCCAAACCCCGTGCCGACGCGCCCGACGTAGCGGAGGCCCGCATCGGTCGGCACCCCGAGCAGCAGCGACCCGATCGCGCCGGTGCGGTTGCCGCGGCCGGGCCGCCAGCCGCCCACGACGACCTCCTGGGTACGAAAGTGTTTGATTTTCACCCAGTCGTGGGAGCGGCGCCCGCCCGTGTACCGGCCGTCGAGCCGCTTGGCCATGACGCCTTCGAGCCCGAGCTGGCGGCTGGTCTGAAACGCCTCGGAGAAATCACCGTCGAACCGTGGCGGCACCTGCGTGGAGCCGGTCGCGGTGACCGCGTTCTCCAGCCGGTCCCGGCGCGCGCTGTAGGTGAGCCCGGTCAGGGAGCGGCCGTTTTGTTCGAGCAGGTCGAAGAGCATGAACTGCACCGGGGCACGTTTCGAGGCAGCGGCCACTTCCCGTTCCTCGGTGAGTTTCATGCGGGTCTGCAACAGCCCGAAGTCCGGTCGGCCGCGTTTGTCGACGGCCACGATCTCGCCGTCGAGCACCGCGGCATCCGTTTCTGGATTCGTCGCCAGTGCGGCGAGCAGGTCGGCGACGAGATCGGGATAGGACGCCGTCACGTCGTGCCCGTTGCGGGTGACCAGGCGCACGGTCTGCTCGGCCAGCGACACGTAGGCGAGCGCACGCATGCCGTCCCACTTCATTTCGAAGGCCCAGCCGTCGTCGCCGAGGTCGGTTTCACAACCGGCAGCGGCCAACATGGGGGAGTAGGCGTGCTTCGTCGGTGCGGGTGCGAGGCTCGCCGCCGATGCGCTGTGCGGGCGGGCATTCGTGCGGGAGTCGGCGCCACCGGTGAGTGGCTTCATGCGGTGGATCAGCCAGTTGTTCGCTGGTTTGCTGCCGTGGCCGTCGCTCGTGCGAATCAGGGCAAACCGGGCCGAGCCGCCGAGCCCGGCGTCGGGTTCACCGTGCAGGGTCACGATCACCTCGTCATCGCGCCATTTTTCGAGCTCGTAGTCGCCGCGGTCCCAGATGGATACATCGCCGGCACCATATTCTCCGACTGGAATATTCCCCTCGAAACTGCCGTATTCGAGCGGATGATCCTCCACGTGCACCGCAAGCCGGTTCTGGATGGTCGACACCGGCACGCCACGCGGCAACGCCCAGGAGACCAGTACGCCGTCGTGTTCCAGCCGAAAATCCCAGTGCAGGCTGTGGGCGTGGTGTTCCTGGATGACGAAAGATTGGCCTGCGGATGCCGTGGACGGTGCCTCGGGAACCGGCTCGGGGGTCTTCGACGCATCGCGCTTGTCGCGGTACACCGTGAGGCGGTCCGGTGTAACCAGGGCGGAGGCCGAATCATTCGCGTTCACGGCGTGCTCGAACGACCCGGCCGACAGCTGTGCGAGCGGATCCTCCCGCCGTTTTAGACGAGCGAGCACCTGCTTGTAGTCGAGCTGCTCGAGGTCGGCCGAGGCCAGCTCCTTCCAGGTGCGCGGGGTCGCGACCATCGGGTGGCTGCGCCCCCGCAGCGAATACGGGGTGATGGTGGTCTTCGCTGCGTTGTTCTGGCTCCAGTCCACCAGCACCTTGCCGGGCCGCAGGCTCTTCTTCATCTCGCTCACGACGAGCTCGCGATGGTCGGCTTCAAGGGCCCGTGCCAGTTCGTGCGCCACCGCCGACACCTGATCGGAGGTGTACGACAGGTCGAGGGCCGCATACAAGTGGATGCCCTTGCTTCCGCTGGTCACGGGCATCGGTTCCAGCCCCATATCCTGCAGAATCGTGCGGGCCAGCCGCGCCACCTCCGCGCATTCGGCGAGTCCGATGCCCTCACCCGGGTCGAGGTCGAGCACGAGCCGGTCAGGATTGCGCTGGGTGCCGGTGCGACCGAACTGCCACTGCGGCACGTGGATTTCAAGGGCGCTCATCTGCCCGAGCCAGGTGAGGGTGGCGAGGTCGTTCACCAGCGGGTAGATGTTCACGTGGTCCTTGTGCTGAATCTCACGCCGTTTCACCCAGCTCGGCGCCCCGGGTTCCAGATTCTTCTGGAAGAACATCGGGCCGGGGCTCTCATTCGTGCCGACGCCGTGCACCCAGCGTTTGCGCGTGGCCGGGCGGTTCGCCGCGTGGCCAATGAGCACGTCGGCGACGGCCGCATAGTACGCCAGCACGTCAGCCTTGGTGGTGCCGGTCTCCGGGTACAGCACCTTGTCGAGGTGGGTGAGCGAAATGCGGTGCCCCTCAACGGAGACCACCTGGCTGCTGGCGATCATGCGTCAACTGTGCCGCGGAAACCGCGGGTCTACTAGGCGAAAAATGTCTCATTCGGGTGTGTACTGGTCGTATGAGAAGCATCTGGACCGGTGCGATCACCTTCGGGCTCGTCAATGTGCCCGTCAAGGTGTACAGCGCAACTGAAGACCACGACGTGTCGCTGCACCAGGTGCACGATGCCGATGGGGGGCGCATCCGCTATCAACGCCGGTGCGAGATCTGCGCCAAGGTCGTTCCATACGACCATATCGACAAGGCTTTCGACGACGGTGAGCAGACCGTGGTGCTCACCGCGGACGATTTCGCCACGCTCCCCTCCGAGCGCAGCAAGGAGATCGACGTGGTCGAATTCGTGCCGAGCGACCAGATCGACCCGATCATGCTCGACAAGAGCTACTTTCTCGAACCCGACGGCAAGTCGTCGAAGGCCTATGTGCTGCTGCGTCGCACTCTTGAAGCCACCGATCGAACGGCCATTGTGCACTTCGCGCTGCGGCAGAAGACCCGGCTCGGAGCGCTGCGTGTGCACGGCGACGTGCTCATGCTGCAATCCCTGCTGTGGGACGACGAGGTGCGCGAGGCCAAGTTCGCGTCCCTCGACGAGCTGGTGAACATCAGCGCCAAGGAACTGGACATGTCGGCCGCGCTGGTCGAGTCGTTCGCGACCGACTTCGCACCGGATGCCTTCACCGACGATTACCAGGACGAGTTGCGGGCGCTGATCGAGGCCAAACTGAAAAGCGGCGACGCTGTGTCGACCGAGGTCACCTTCGGTGAAACCGAGGATGAGGGCGAGGGCGGCGAGGTACTCGACCTGATGGAGGCCCTGCGGCGCAGCGTCGAGGCCAGCCGCGATCGGGCCAAGCCCAAGCCGCAGGAGAAGGCGAAGCGGGCCCGTTCCGCCTCCTGATCGGGCAGCTTCACGGTTCGCGCGAGGCGAACCCCAGTGGTGGCGCTTGGCGAGCAGGTACATCTTTACGTTGAGCTGCAGAAAGCGCACGAGCTGAACCAGCACGTTGCTGCGTCGTCTCAGTTCGCGGGCGCTCGGCAGCGGCGCGACGTCGATGTGGGCTTGGGCGGTGTCCATGGTGTTCTTCCTCCTAACTCGGTGGCAAAGTGGATGCGTGCGACTCACTCCGGAATGAGATACCAGAACGGGTACGCCTTGGCCTTGTACAGGAACATCGTGTGCAGCACGCCAAGAGCGGCGAGGGCAGCCTGAGCGTGCGCAGCGGCACCCAGCACGGCCACGAATACCGCGTGCTCGGCTCGCTCAAGGGGCGCACGGACGCCATCGAGCCCACCCTCGTCACGCTCACCGACGCCTCGGACATCTTTCCGCTGTTCCAGCACGCCGGCACGGAGTTTCTCTACATGCTGACCGGCAAAATGGTCTACGGCCACGGCCCCTACAAATACACCATGGTGCCCGGCGACTCGCTGCTGCTCGACGGCGAGGGCCCGCACGGCCCGCTGCAACTGCTCGAGCTGCCCATCACCTTTCTCGCCATCACCGCCAAATAGCTCGGCTCCGGGTATCCTGTGCGGCATGACCGAATCGGCAAGCGCCCGGGGTGAGAGCGTGACCCTGCACGGCGTCGTCGAGTTCGCACCCGAGCAACGACCGCAATCGCCGTGCACGGTCACGGTGCTGGTGGAAGACGTGTCGAAAGCGGATGCCCCCAGCACGATCGTGGGCCGGTCCCGTTTTCAGATTCCCGCGCCGCCCCGCAGCGAACTGTCCGATCGCGACGTGAACTTTGCCGTGACCGTACCCGCCGATGCGCTCGACTCCGTGCGGCGGCTGAACGTGCGGGTGCACGTGAGCGCGCGGATGCGGCCGGAACCGGACGTGACCGAACGGCCGGACATCACCGAGGGGGACTTCGTCTCAACGCAGTCCCACCCGGTGCTGCCTGACCCGGTTCTGCCCGGCCTCGCCTCAGTTCGTGTCCCGGTTCTGCGAGTCTGAACCCTCGGCAACGGCACGCGCCTCAGCCTCGTCGAACGACGTGCTCACGCCGCCGAGACTCTCGTAGCCGGTGAGCGACGGACCCCACGCTGCTCCGTTGAACCACTTGTGGAACAGCGCGCTGTTGGTTCCGGTCAGGAACGCGTCGAGCCGCCCGGGTGCCCAGGACACCACGCGCGGCTGTGAGGTCGCGATGCCGCCCATGTTCTCGTAGCCGAGCACCGACGGCCCCCACCCGTTGCCGTCGAACCACTTGTGGTACAGCGCACTGTCGGTGCCGATCACAAACAGGTCGAGCCGGTTCGGGCCCCAGGACACGGCCTCGGGCTCGCCCACGATAATGCCGCCGAGCCGCTCGAAGTCATTTACGGACGGACCCCACGCGCTGCCATTCCACCACTTGTGGTACAGCGCGCCATCCGTGCCCGTGACGAAGACGTCGAGCCGGTTCGGGCCCCACGAGACTACCCGCGGCGCCGAGGTGCAAACTCCGCCGAGACCTTCATACCCGGTGAGCGACGGGCCCCAGGCTGAGCCGTTCCACCACTTATGGTAGAGCGCCCGGTCGGTGCCGATCACGAACAGGTCCAGCCGGTTCGGACCCCAGGAGACGACTTCGGGCTGGCCGACGACGATGCCGCCCATGTTCTCGTAGCCGGTCATCGACGGACCCCACGCCCCGTTGAACCACTTGTGATACAGCGCATGGTCGCTTCCGACGACGAACACGTCGAGCCGGTTCGGACCCCAGGAGACCACCCGTGGGTCACCGAGGATGACGCCGCCCATGTTCTCGTAACCCGTCACCGACGGGCCCCACGCGCTGCCATTCCACCACTTGTGGTACAGCGCGCTGTCGGTTCCGGTGACGAACAGGTCGAGCCGGTTCGGGCCCCACGCCACGGCTTGCGGAACACTCTCGGCGATGCCGCCCATGTTCTCGTAGCCGGTGACCGACGGCCCCCAGGCTCCGCTGAACCACTTGTGGAACACCGCACGATCGGTGCCGAGCACGAAGGCGTCGAGCCGGTTCGGTCCCCACGACACGACCGGGCTCGAACTCGCCCTGGGCGTTTGTGGGTACATGAAGTTGACCGCCGCGATGTCACCGGCCGACAGGGCCGTGCGCTGGCCGATCTGGGCTCCCGCCTGCACCGGGGTGATGGTCTCCAGCCCATTCTTTGAAAACGCGGTGCGCGGGTAATGCATGATCGAGCCGTAGTCATAGCCGCCGACGTCATCACCGTCGACGATGTGCTGGTCGAACTGGCTCTCCATACCTGGTGAGATGTTGGCCACGTTGATGGTCACGAAGGTGTTGCGGTCTTCGCGGCTCTGTTCATGCCAGAGACCGACCGCGTGGCCGATCTCGTGGATGGCATTGCCGCTCGTGCAGCCGGTACCCAAACTGATGGTCTGCATGCCGTTACCCTGCATGCCGAGCATCGACCAGCATCCGCTGGCACCGCTGAACTCGACGAAGTTGGGAAATTGCGCGGCATTGGCCGGGGTACGTTCCGGAAAACGGATGGGCGTGCGAGCCTCCCAGTGCGTGATCGCGTCCCGCACCCGCTGCTGGTCGGGCAGGGCGGCGTTGATCTGAAACGGAACCTGCGCGTTCGGCCAGCGAAACCGCGCGCCGGTGATGATGACGGCCCGGGCGCGACCGTCGTCCTGGTTCGCCTGATCCTTGCTCTGCTCCAGTTCGGCGACGGTGCCCAGGACGATGTCACCCTCGAAGACCGCCAGGTTGTTGACCTTGTAGTAGACCACTTCCGTCGGTCCGAAGGTGACGCCGGAGATGATACCGGAGGCCGACTCTCCCGCCTGAAATTCACCCTCACTGACGAATTTCTGGTCCCCGCCAGGGCCGGAATTGTTTTCTGCCATGGAACTGCTCCTTGTGTCCTCTGTTCCCGCCTGGCACGGGCCGGAATTGGCGGTGCCGGAATGAGCGCTGCGCCGCAAGTGGTACCAGTGCCCACTGGCGGTCAAGCTACGCCGGCAGGCGTTATCGGAGCGTTACTCGATGTGCGAAGGCGCGACCAGCCGTTCGATCGCGGCAAGGGGGATGGGCAGCCAGGTGGGGCGATTGCGAATCTCGTACACTGCTTCGTAGAGTGCTTTGTCGAGTTCGAACGCATCGAGGAGCGCGCTCTGCTCGGCCAGCTTGATGCCAGACCGTTCGGAGTAACCGTCGAGGAAGGCGTTGCGGCAGGCCGTGGCCCACTCAAAAAAAGTGGGCAGGGCATCCGTTGTTTCGGCCATCGCCCCCGCCACGTACGCGAACGAACGTAGCATGCCCGCAACGTCGCGCAGCGGAATGTCGGGTTGCGTGCGCTCGCGCAGGGTACGCAGCGGTTCCCCCTCAAAGTCCAGGAGTACCCAGCCACGGCTGTCGACATCGAGCACCTGGCCGAGATGGAAATCACCGTGAATGCGTTGCAGCCGCGGCCAAACTGCCGCCTCGGCCCGGGCGAACACCGCCTCGATGGCATCGCGGTAGGCGGCGAGAACCGGCACTTCGTCCAGGGTCTGCCGGCAGCGCAGGCGCATCTTCGCCATTTCGTCCGCGATCACGGTGGGGGTGGCATCCAGGGTCGGAAGGGTTCGGGCGAGGTCGGCGTGCACATCAGCGGTGGCCTGCCCCAGTCGAAAAGCTGGGCCCGTGAAGTCGCTGCCGGCGGCAGCGGCGACCAGGGCGGTGCGCCAGGCATCCGGAGCATCGGGTAAAAACTCCTGGGCGAAGGCCAGGTGTCCGACGGCACGGCCGCCCGGTTCGGCGGGGTCATCCCACTGGCCGAGGATGGCGCCGAACGGCAGCGGGATCCGCGCTGATCCGGCGCTCGCCAGGGCAGCCTGAACCGTCACATCCGGATTCTCGCCGGCATGAATGATGCGAAACACCTTGCAGATGATCGGCGTCGTCGGCGCTCCGGCAGCGTCCGTGCGCTCCACGATGATCGAGGTATTGGATTGCTCACCGCTGAGTACGCGGCTGGAGGTCACCACGGTCTGCGACGGGGCCGCTGAACCCGATCGCAGATCGTCGCCGCGCGCACTGGCGGCGGCACGATCGGTTGAGGGCAGGCTGGAGACCGACACGCCCTGCAGCTCCATGAACGTGAGTACGGCGGCAGCGAAGGCAGGATCGTAGGCCGCGTCGTAGATGAAGCGTGCGTGATCAGAACCGGGCTGGCGCACGGTGATCAGGGCATTGGCTGCACCGGGCAGTTCAGAGACGCGCTCAGTTGTGGGCAATTGGTACAGAGTGATTCCCAGGCTCGCGGTATCCAACATGAGGTCGACGCGGATGCTCACTCCGGCCTCGAGGGAGTCCAGCGAAAAATGGCCGATGCTGCGCAGGGCCGGTACCTGCCCCTTATTGCCGAACCAGCGCTGCCCCGCGACCCATGCGTTCACATAGTCGGGCAGCGGAGTACCCCGATGGTTCGGGGCGAGGTCGGGATTGCTGGAGCTGTGTGCATTCTGGGCGCGCTCTCCATCGATCATGCCGCCAGCGTAGCCTCCTCTCCCGGATTACGCGCGAGGATGCGTGCGGGTCGTCACGCCGACGCCCCAGCGGATTCTCGACCGGCGCGATTCGAAGGACTACCGTTCGTCAAGCCCCCCAAACGGGATTTCTCGAATCTGACGACATTTTTGAGAGCCTGCGCTAGAATTGTAAACAATTGACAGGTGGTTGAACTGTGTCGCATCGTCAATAAAATTCTCATTCCGTGCACCTCAGTCACTCACTCAAGAAAGAACCGTGAACGGTATGCCCCAGCGTTATTCATTGGAACCCGTCATTCAGGAATCCACCCCGTCGATCATCGCCCGCAAGCTGCGGTACGCGATCGCCCACGGCGAGGTGGCTCCCGGGTCGCAGCTGGGCGAGGCCGAACTCGCCCGCGAGCTCGGCGTCAGTCGGGGACCGCTGCGCGAAGCCATGCAGCGCCTGACGCAGGAGGGCCTGCTGGTCAGTATTCGCAACCGGGGCTTGTTTGTCATCGAAATGACGGATGCTGAGATTCGCGACATGTACGTGCTGCGCACCGCCATCGAATCGGCCGCCTGCAAGCTGCTCGTGCGCGCCGACCACGTCGCCGCCGGTGGAGACCTGCTGGCCAAGGTGTCCGAGATGGAGAATGCGGCCGCCACCGGCGACCGCGCCGCCATGAGCGACGCTGACATGGCCTTCCACGAACACCTCGTTGCGTTGAGCGGCAGCCGCAGCCTCGCGCGTATCCACAGCACGCTCATGACCGAGACGCGCATGTGCCTGACCGTGCTACAGGACTCCTATCGGGTCACCGAGGAGTGGATCGCTGAACATCGCGGCATCGCCGAGGCTGTGCTGGGCGGGGATGGTCCATTGGCCGAAAGCCGGCTGAGTGACCACGAAGACGACGCGATGGCGCGACTGACCAGCGCACCGGCATTCGTTTCGGTCGGCTGATGCTGAAACTGACACGACGCCGCAGCGTTCGCCGCTACGTATCGCGACCGCGCTGATGCAGGACCCTACGAAAGAGCGGATGCGCCGGGAACGGGTCCCGGCGCGTCCGCTTGCCTCGTTTTTAATCAGCGGATGACCGTGATCGGCACGGTGGGCAGCGCCACAGCCCGTCGACCATGGAGTAGCAGCCGCCGCAGCGCCGCCGGATCGGTCGGGGTCTGGTCGGTGTACCCCTCGCGATGCCGCTGCAGCATGTCTTCCTGAAAGTCGGGCGCCGAGTAGGCGAGCAGCACGAGTCCGGAGGAGCAGGCGTAGATGGGCAACCGACCGGCGATCTGGGTGATGTTGAACGCCGACCCGTGGGTGGTCAGTCGCTCAACGTCGAGCACGACTTCGCCGTCGAGAACGCCCAGGGTGGTACGTTCCTGCACGACCGTCTGCACGTCTTCCATGAACGGCAGGGCGATCTGGCGCAGATCGGTGGTGCGCCAGCCGCGGGAGGCCAGCTCCCAGAGGCGAACGCCGAGTCGAACTTCGCCGCTGTCGGCACGTTCAAGCAGGCGCTGCTCGACCAGCTGTGCAACGAGGCGGTGCGTGGTCGCCAGGGAAATTTCGACGCGACGGGCGAGGGCAGAAACTGTCATCGAGGTGCGGGTGGCGTCAAAGGCGCCGAGAATGCTCACGAGTCGCGTCAGCATTGAATCGCCCGAGGGAGAGTTGGCCATGGGACTCAATGTGCCGCTTGCCCGGTCTGTTCGTCATGACTGGGAAACTCAAACGGATGCCCGCCGCGACCGGTTCGCGACTGCTGGTTGGGTTGTGACGTGCTGGGGGAAGGCCACCAGGTTCTGGTCGAGCTGGTCGAGACCGCCACAGTTTTGCGATGCCTGTCTCGCTGCCCAGCCATCCGTGGGTCGAGTGCTTCGGGCAGTTCGGGCCTACTTGTTCCAGTTGGGTTTCTCGGTGGGGGTGGCGGCGCGGTTTTGTCCGGCGGGGCGCCAGGTGTGGGTGGGGTCGAACAGGAGGGGGCCGCGTATCCAGGGTCGGCCGTCTCGGATGTCGATGTCCCAGCCGGAGGTGTCGA